>CAXMPB010000275.1:0-10287 GCA_964195035.1 Cellvibrionaceae bacterium
AATTCTTTTTGTGTATCTCGAATGCCACAGGCCTGAGTGGTGCAACCAGGTGTCATTGCCTTTGGATAAAAGTAGATCACGACATTCTTTTTACCTGCGTAATTTTTAAGGCTAACTTTTTCACCACGCTGATTATTTAGAGTAAACGTGGGTGCTTTATTACCGACTTTTGGATGTGCCATAAAATTATAACCTCATGAGTGTGTTTATAAGTTAATAGGAGTCAATTTTCTCCCTCCCTGCATTCGCGCGAACAAGGTGAATGACGGTGTTGCTATATTCTATAATGAAGCACCTTAAATTAGTGACCTTAACTTAGTAGATATAAAAAACGCGAGCAATGCCCGCGTTTTTTATACGATTAATACTCTACAGGGTATTAACGAAGGGTGTAATCAGCTTTTATGGTAAAAGATGAGCTACTGCATCGCGCTCTTCAGCAAGCTCTTGCTCAGTTGCTGACATTTTTTCGCGAGAGAAATCGTTGATTTCTAAACCCTGAACAATCTCCCAATCGCCATTTTTACAAACACATGGAAATGAGTAAATTAAGCCTTTTTGAATACCATAGCTGCCATCACTATAAACACCCATACTCGTCCAATCACCTTCTGGCGTACCTAATACCCAGGTACGAACATGGTTAATCGCAGCATTAGCCGCTGATGCTGCAGAAGATGCTCCGCGTGCATCAATAATAGCAGCGCCACGTTTTTGTACGGTTGGGATAAAATCGCTCTCGTACCATGCTTGATCGATCAGATCCATTGCTGGCTTTCCGTCAACTAGCGCATTGTGAATATCTGGGTATTGAGTAGCCGAGTGATTACCCCAAATCAATACTTTAGTAATATCGTTAATGCTAGTATTGGTTTTTTGACCCAATTGAGTCATTGCACGGTTATGATCTAAGCGTGTCATTGCAGTAAAATTACGTGGATCGATATCAGGCGCATTGCACTGAGTGATCACCGCGTTAGTATTTGCTGGGTTACCAACAACCAATACTTTAATATCACGTGATGCAACCGCGTTAATGGCTTTACCTTGAACACTGAAGATAGCAGCATTTGCTTCCAACAGATCTTTGCGCTCCATACCTGGACCACGAGGACGCGCGCCCACTAATAATGCGTAGTCTGCATCTTTGAATGCAACGTTGGCGTCATCAGTTTGCACAATGCCTGCTAATAATGGAAAAGCGCAATCGTCTAATTCCATCGCTACCCCGTTAAGTGCATTCAATGCAGGTGTAATTTCAAGTAATTGAAGAATAACCGGCTGATCTTCGCCTAACATTTGGCCCGCGGCAATACGGAACAATAAAGAATAACTAATTTGGCCAGCTGCGCCAGTTATGGCAACTCGTACGGGTGCTTTCACGTTGTCTCTCCAGTTAATGTAATAAAAAGGCCCTACTAATAGTTTGTAAAAAATACTACCTTATAAAAAGTAATACCTTATAAAACAGCAGTAATGGTTATGCTATACATAATAGTTGTGAGTAATATAAAGGTGCGCATTATAAAGTTTTTTACAGTAATTTCATCCCATTTTGGATAATCAACTCAAGATTCAATTGAAGATGGGGTCATTTCGTAACGAGCTTTAAGCGATTGATACAATTTAGCGCTAAATTGAGCATCGCTAACATCTAGTTCAGCCACCAACTCTACAAGATGTTCATTGTCTTCTTGGCCATCCCATATTTTTTTATAAGTACCCTCTTGATAACCATGATCTTGCCTAAAAAAATTCAGTACGTTCTTACCCACATAGCCTGAATAAAGATCTTCAAAAGTCATATCCATACCCTTGAGCAGCGTGATAAATAGACTTACAGAAAAGTCTTTTTCAGTCAATGTATGTGCCGTGAATGACTCGAGAGCCACCTTAAAATCATCCGCTTTTTCTATATTAAGAGCTTGGATCACCTGCTCCGTTATAGATTCTATCGAGGTATTATTAACTAGTAATATACTTAAACCAAAATGCCATATATCAATTAACTCAAGCTTTACTTGTTCGACGTCTGGCTTTTGGTGCTTCCACCACTTCCAGCCATAGTGATCCATCAACTCTGCCGACTCAATCCATATCGCTCGATACCATTCAAACTCTTGATCCCGCCATTCGTTATGAACACGTGTATTCATGGCGTTTTGTAGCTCAAGCATCACTTTTAATTGATTTTGCACCTAGCTTATCCCCTTAACTTTTTTTAAATTTTTATTTTCTAACATTTTCTGAGCGCGATGATATCATTGCACCCCACAGCAAAACTAGATATCAGATAGAGATTCACTAATTTTTATTTAGTCACTAAAGTAGTTTAAAGAGATACTGGAGTTGCTTAATAGTTAGATCTGCCTATCGTAAAAAAAAGTTTTTATAAGACCTACACTTAGTCTTTGTCCCAAATACCGAGCAATTCGCAAAATGGTACAGGTCGAGCGATGCCATATCCCTGAGCATAATCAACGCCAATCTCGCGCAGTATGTTTTTGATGTCGTCGCTTTCGACAAATTCGGCGATAGTTTTCATCCCCATAACTTTGCCTATCTCATTGATAGATTTGACCATTGCAAGATCGATTGGATCTTTATGAATATTTTTTACAAACATACCATCGATTTTCAAAAAATCTACGTCCAGTTTCTTTAGATACCCGAAAGAAGAAAAACCGCTACCAAAATCATCTAGTGCAAATTTACAGCCAAATTGTCTCAATTCTGAAATGAAGTTATTCGCACCCCTGATATTTGATATTGCTGCCGTTTCCGTTATTTCAAAGCAGATACATTCAGGCTTAAATTTAGACCTTCGTAGATATTTTATAATGAAATCAAGCATCCCAACGTCAGCGAGTGATTGGCCAGATAGATTGATTGAGATGGTATTGCCGACATCAACAAAGCCTGGATTGATGTTTAACAAATTGAAGGCATGGTTAATAACCCACTTATCGATAGACTGAATAATGTGGTAGCGTTCGGCAGCAGGTAAAAACTCTCCGGGAGCAATGATATCCCCAGTTCGTGAAATCATTCTGAGCAAGAGTTCGTAGCTGGATTTATCGTTGCCATTGAGCGGCACGATTGGCTGCACATAAAGTAGAAAACGATTGCTCTCCAGTGCCGCGCTCAACCGGTTGACCCAGCGCATCTCGCCTTCTATTCGTTTTGCATCTGGATCGTTTTGTTGATAAACCTTTATCTGATTTTTACCGTTCTCCTTTGCTAAGTAGCAAGCCGTATCTGCCTGTTTCAGTAATTCTGATATTGGAGATTTGTTGGATGTTATCGCTACTAGACCGATACTGACACCAATCCTAAATTTTTTGTCATCCCAGTGAAGCACAAATTCACGAATGCCATTCAGAACTTTCGTGGCGACAACTTGAGCTGACTCTATCGAGCAATGGGCGAGTAGTATGGCAAACTCGTCGCCGCCGATACGGGCAACAACGTCTTCTTCACGAACGATGGAAGCGAAAAACTGACCGACTTCACGAAGTAACTCATCGCCTGCCGCATGGCCGCCATTATCATTGATTAGCTTGAATTCATCGAGATCAAGAAAACAGATGGCATACTCGGTATTCGTTCTCCAAGTGCCGGTTAGCAAAGCTTCAACATGCCTTTCAAATTCGAAGCGATTAACAAGGCCGGTAAGCGCATCGTGTCTAGCTTGATAAGTTAACTTTTCGGTCAGCTTTACTTCTTTTGAGATATCTTCGAGAATTCCCACCAAATGTGTGATCTGACCGCCTCTATTCTTAACAGAAGACAATGCCACTTTGCTCCAAAACGAACTACCGTCTTTTCGTTTAGTATTGAGCTGGCCTTGCCATTGACCATCATTATCTAAAGCTTTTTGTATTTGTTGATGGTGGAATGGGTTGGCATCGTTAGACTTCAGCAAGTCAAAATCCTTTTCCAGCAAGTCCTCTTTGTTGTAGCCTGTCATATCAGTAAAGCTGCAGTTAATATACTCAGCCCTGCCAGAAATTGACGTAATCAAAACCGCCGCAGCACTCGAGTCGACGGCACGCGAGAGCACTAACGATTTTTGTTCGTCAAGCAATATTCTACGAGTGACGGCAAACGCTATAAATGTTCCAATAATAATCGCAATTAACGTCCCGAACAGACTAAAGTAAATTGCAAAATTAGAAACGTCTTTGTTCTCTTCGGTACGAATCTTAATTAACCCTTCCTCTACCTTTATAATCTCAGAGAGCGTGCCACGCAATTCAATCATAATGATTTTGTCGTCATCTGCTCGCATCATTTGAGCGATATCGTCGATATTGAGGATGTATTTATTCATCTCTCGGCGAGCTTGTATTTCTATATTAGCAGCTTGCTCAATCCAAGCTTCAACTAGATATTCAAGGGTTTGAACATATGTAAGGTTTATGCCTTCTTCAGCAGCTAAAATTCGCAGACGATTAAGGTTAGCTTTTAGTGAACGTTTCCCACTCAAATATGGCTCAAGTGAAAGATCCTTGCCGGTTAATAAGAAGCCGCGCTGGCCTGTTTCCATGTTCAGCAGATCAAGGTTTATTAATTTACCTAAAGAAACTCCTTCATCACCATTGCTAAATTGTGCATCCAATACAGCTAATGCTTCACGAATATTGTCGAACATATCCTGTCCGACCGTACGAGAAGATACTCGCTTAAAATAACGTGTTACCTGTTCCGCTTTAATTACATCGCGTCGTGCCGCTATTTCGGGGTTTGCAGAAATAGTCAGCCACTCTTCTTTCATCTTTGCCGCAGCCTGCCAGCGACGAATTTGTTCTGGGTTATCGCTAGTTAACCCGATGCCTTTATTAATGAGACGATCAAATCTTTTTTGACCATTTTTGAAGGTCTTTAGATATTTGCTACTACCGGCAACCATAAACCCACGTTGTCCAATTTCCATATCAAACAACGCAGCGCCCAAGGACTCGACAGTGCGAATAACTTCATAAGTTTGAGTAACTCGTGCTGAGGTTTCGATCATACGATTAAGACTAATAAAAATTACGCCAGAAATGATAACCATTAGACACAGAACAATGACATAGCCACCAATTAGATTTACACCCAACTTAAAATGTTTTAACAGATACATTCATGTCTCCGTATGAAGTAAAGCTAGAGAGCCGTGCCCTCCTTTAATCACCTCGTATATTAGCTTTAGAGCCTTAGTATTTACGCCATAGAAAAAAGATGGCTTTAAAATGTAAACTTATTCTTTGGCATGATGGTTAGTATCGTGTTTGTTACACACAGCTATATCTTGAATTAAATGGCTATCTAAATCAGGATACGCTGTTTTTATGTCGATTCTGTTTTATACGTAAAGAGTAAAAAAATGGATGCCAGATCAATTAAATAAAGGCAAGAGGGTTAAATATTCCTTTGTGTATTTTTAATGTTTATCACTTCAACACACGCTAAAGATTTTCGCTAATACTGTCTTTGTTAAGCATCCTAAAGCATAGAGCCGGCCAACACTTTTAATTACTTTTTAATCGTATTTAAGATAACTTCGATGTATATACCAAAACAAAAAAACGACTAGGAATGATCGAATACTGATTGACAAAGCCTTTTTTTTAGTGCTCTTTATATTATTTTTTTACAAGCTATTAATCAATTGCCTCTGAGTTAAACGCTTTTGCTTTAGGGAATAATTTATAAAAATTGCACGTCGTAATGTGTGCTAATTCTTCAAAGCTAATACCCTTTAGCTCAGCGACATACTCTGCCACATCACGCACATATTGAGGCTCATTGGGCTTGCCTCTAAAAGGCACGGGCGCCAAATAAGGCGAATCGGTTTCTACAAGAAGGCGATCCAGTGGGATTTTTTTCGCGACATCACGCAACTCACTCGCATTTTTGAAAGTAACAATGCCTGATATCGAAATCATATAGTTAAGGTCAATTGCTTGTTTAGCCATGTCCCAGTTTTCGGTAAAGCAATGCAGAACACCTGCATGGCGCTCACTACCGTGTTCTTTGATTAATGCAATCGTGTCTTCTCGCGCATCGCGAGTATGCACAATAATGGGCAACTCGGCTCGTGCGGCCGCTCGCAAATGAATAGAGAAACTCTCGTGCTGGAGCTCTTTATCGTCTTTGCTGTAGTAATAATCTAACCCGCTTTCGCCAAGCGCGACTACTTTTTTATGCGCCGACCATTCGACAAGATCTTTTTCAGAGGCAAGACCTTCTTTTACATCTAGGGGATGGACGCCAACTGAACAGACAACAGGGTCGAACTTTTCGGCAATGCTAACAACGTCTTTACGGTTATTGATGCTAATACCGACACAAAGTAGCTGATGAATATCGCGAGCAAGTGCTGCCTCTATCGCGCCTTCTAAACCGTTTTCGTATTTATCGAGTTTTAATCTGTCGAGATGACAGTGGGAATCAACTAGCATAATGGTTTTTAATATCGTTTTAATGACCGCTTCTAATGGCCATTTTAATAAAAGTAAGAATGATTATTTTTACATGGTATGGGTTGGACGTTCAGATTCGACCATTCCCGCAAGATGCGTTTCAATCTTATGCAACGCAATCGATGCTTCATCGGCAAATTGAATGCCGATCCCTGCAGAGCGATTGCCTTGGGCACCTTTTGGGGTAATCCAAATAACTTTACCCGCAACAGGAATTTTTTCGGATTCATCCATTAAATTCAAAAGCACAAAGACTTCATCGCCAATGCTATAACTTTTATTGGTTGGGATAAACAACCCGCCATTATTAACATAAGGCATATAGGCTGCATAAAGTACGGCTTTATCTTTAATGGTTAAAGATAATATACCTGCGCCGCCCGCTGAAAAACTAGCCATTTAAATCTCCATATCTTCTTCTTATACTAACAGTCTAACTATCAGTCAGGCTATCGGTGAAACCACTAGCCATAGTAATAAGCTTAGCTAATTAATATGAAATTGCGTCTTAATTTTAAACCCTTACTTACCTAACGTTAAACCTTATAGGTAGAAGAAGTCTGATACTGATATAGATAATATAGGATCAATTTTGATTAGTGACTTTAATTATAGCGCACCAATCCATTAATAACTCTTCTAATAATAGTTGTTTATTGGGATTGGCACCTTGCAGCAACTGTTTTTTTAACAATAACAGTTTATCCATAAATTTATGAAGCCATTGTTTATTTAGATGGTCGCACTGTTTTTGTAATTGAATAATACTATTGATAAACCCATAGGATGAATCAATTGGGTATGGCATCTTTTTATATGGTCGTGTTACTAACTTTTGCAGAAGCTGAATCCACCACTCAACGACTTCATTTAAGTCTATATCGAGCCACGCCTTAGCGACATTAATGTCGACATAATTACTAGTTATTAGCTGTGACTGATGCAATGACAAAAGCCCATCATAAAAGCTCTGTAGGCGCTCAGTGGTGTCGATGTTATCTAGCAATGATTTAGCCACAAGTGGCGCATGCCCAGCCAAATCTAATACTTCTGCAAGCTCATTATTATCACCGAGAGCATGCGATGAGTCGCTCTGTGCTTTTATATCTCGACCAAAGCCTAGGTCTTCTAACCATTTAATAACAATACCAGGATCAGGTGTTGGCAGCGATGATAATTGGCAGCGGCTTCTAATGGTGGCAATAACACCACTCATTACATGCGAGTAAAGTACAAAAAACGTATCGCCTGATGGCTCTTCTAAATTTTTTAACAAAGCATTAGCAGCACTGATATTAAGCTTTTCTACAGGCCCCAGGACAATCACTTTACGCCCACCTTGTTGGGCAGTATTTGATATCCGATTCGATAGCTGGCGAATTTGATCCACCTTAATTAACTTACTTCCATCCTCTGGGATAACAACGGTTTTATCCGGATGTGTGCCCACTTGCGTCAGCTGACACGACCGGCATTGACCACAAGCTAGGTTCGACTTAGGTGATGAACATAATAAAAAATCGGCAATAACATTAGCGTAATGCCACTTACCAATACCTTTTTGACCCGCTAATAAGAGCGCATGAGGTAATCTTGATTGCTCGTATTGGCCGATAAAATGCTGCCAAAGAGGTTGTTGCCAAGGATATGGAATCGGCGTGTATACCGCCCCAAGAGCTGATAAATTTTTACCTGATGAACTCATAGATGATTCACTAATCCGATGATTGCAATGTATTATTGGGTTTATCGCGTTGACAAGCCCAACAGCTGGCAAATGCACAGCCGTTGGGCTCACCACAAGAGCATACCCAATCGACTCCCTTGGGAGCGGACTGATAGTCATCAATGATTTTTTTAGCCAAGGCAACATCTGGATATGCTACCCATAACTCGGGCCATGCATCAATTGAGGCAATCTCACCAATACCGCCCGCTGCAAATTCGTTGCGAATAACTGACTCTATATGAGAGGCAGCTAGCAAGTTTTGTACATTACTGACAGCGAGCAGTGTTTGATCGGTATAAATCTTTTGCATAGACGCGTTGCATCAATTAAACAGAGCCTGAAACTTAGCCCTGAATATAACGCCCCTCTGGGATATCTAACCTTGCAGCCACAGCCGCAGTCGCAATGACACTAACAACCTCAGGCTCATGACTGATATTCAAACCACCTTTAACCGCATTAACTTTAACGCTACCAAAGGGGATTTGCTTAGCCACAAGGTCTTTATCAATTTTTTCTGGATATTGTACGCCAACAGTCACCTCGACCATCATCGATTCTCTATCGATACCCATCGAGCGAAACAAAGTAATAGAGCTGTGATGAAGAGCATCTTGCACCGCACGAATTGCCGCTTTGGTATAGTCTTCGCCATACAAATCGTTACCGGTACCCATTTCTAAAATAATACGCTGAACCGTCATAATTACGCCTCGCCTTGTTGATCGTCATTTTCGGTATCGATCAAATTGAGATAAACCACTACCGCTGCATTCGCCACGACCGTGACCTTAGTACCGCAATCTGCAACGATATCTAAACCGCCTTCAACAACCTCTACGGTGGCCTTCCCATAAGGCAGCACTGCTTTAACGACATCTGCATCAACCTCTTCTGGCTTAGCGACGCCTATCGATACTTCTATTTTCATCTCTTCTTTATCAATACCAAACGCCGGAGCTATCGTTAACGAATTGTGCCAAAGCGCATCTTTTAACGCCCTAACCGCAGCCTTCGTATAATCGGCTCCATGAAGATCGGTACCCATACCTACCTCCATCACCATTCTTTTATAAGCCATAAATACCTCTTAATATAAATGCGTGTTATTTATTCACGATGTTAAATTGTGCTGTAAATCGCGAGATTACCTATCTATTATTTATGTCTTATTTATTCTTTTGATGTAAATAGTGACAATAATAGTGACAAAAGCTAACGCTAAAGTAGATGTTCTCATAGATTGATGTGTTTAAGTTTATTTATCGTTGCTGTACATAACTTTGTCATCCTTTAATTTTAGATAAAAGATCATAGTTAGTCACTAGGTTTCTTTTAAACATTGCTTTCGCTTTATATAAAGGATGTGACGGAGCCTTTTTTATGGGCCAGTAAGCGCACAAAAATCAGATAGTGAGTCACTAGTAATAACGGCACAAAAAGGTGTGCATATACCAAGTACCTGCCGACATCGGAACGGCCTCAGCCTGACTTAAGGCGGCAGTTAAATCGACCGCACCAATAATGCTAAACAGCCATACCAGTGGTACAGCCAAACACCTACGATTATTGAGTGCTGCCAAGCACGCAATGGCCAATACACCACTGATAAAATCACCCAAAGCTGCGGTAAAAGCAAAGCTTGCCGGATTTCAGGGTCGGTAACGCTGGGCACCAAAAATGTCAGGCCTATATGCCTTAAGGCATTGGCTGCTATAACAATCATTAACGCTAAGGGTATCGCCATAGTTTTTAGCCAAGGGGTTAACACTTATTTAGTTACTTGCAGGCAGGCACTATTGTGGCAGCTAGTAAAGAGGCGCCACTAAGACCTTAGATTCGGTCTATTCAAATCTGAAAACATGAACTTTAAAAAGTCATAAATACCTATCTTTAAATTGAGGTGAATCATGAAACGAGTCGTTATCACAGGTCTTGGTATTGCCTCCTGTATTGGCCTGAAAAAAGAAGACGTATTAAGCTCCCTTAAGGAGGGAAAATAAGGCATAACATTTCGTGAAGACTAAAAAAACATGGGGCTTGCGCAGTCATATTGCCGGCACTATAGATATAGATTTCAAAGAACAC
>CAXMPB010000276.1:0-14343 GCA_964195035.1 Cellvibrionaceae bacterium
CAAAACAAGAACCTCCCGCTGCGCGCCTCGACGAAGTGGCAAATGGTGACGGCGATCTAAGGCTTCGCTTAGATGACTCAGCAAAAGATGAAATGGCAGATCTTGCAAGAGCGTTTCATGTTTTTACGGAAAAGCTATCGCTGACTATTAAAAATGTAAGCACATCTGCAGACGAGTTGGGGCAGTCATCAGAAACTGCAATACGCATTATGGAAAAACACTGAGTAATGTAGAGGCTCAACGCGACGAAACATCGTTGGCTTCTGACGCAATGGCTGGAATGCGGGCGGCAACACAACAGGTAGCGGCAAATACACCTGCGGCAGCAAAAGTTGCAGAAAGCGCAAAGCAGCGGGTCAGTGACGGTAAAGGTTCTGCTAGAAACACAAGTCATCATAAAGCCGCTAGCAGGCGATACTGGATGTGGTTTTGCTGTTGTTGCCGATGAGGTTCGTTTTTTGGCTCAGCGAACGCAAAGCTCTACGGCTGATATTCAGCAATTAGTTGAGACATTACAATCTGAAGCTAAAAATGCGGTAGATAGCATGGAAAAAGGTGTACAGAGTACTGAGAAATGCTTAGAAAAAAGTGATGAAACAGCAGCGGCATTTGAAGATGCCAACCAGGCGGTCAATTCTATTTCTGACCTTAATCTGAAAATTGCTGCAACCGCCGGAGATCAAACGGCATCTGCTAACCAAAATATTGCAAAAAATCTTGTTAACTTACATAGCAGCTTGAATCAATTTCAAGTGTGATTTACAGCTAAAGCTTTTAGTGAAATAAAAAATGTATAGTCAATAGTGACACCATCTATTACAGGCAATTAATGCCCGCGATAACCTGGCGCCATCGCGAGGCAACTCGATAGCTTTAGCGATAAGTAAACTTTAAATTTTATCTGGATGTGAAGCTAAGTTAAATGTTTGAATTGAAATGAGTAGGTTATCATTTTGATAGAGATCTAGCAGGCTCAAATTATAGTAAGCTAAACTAGATGCTAGTAATAATAGAGCGCAGTGGTTAACGTACAGCTAACGCTTAAGCACACTGTATTACCGTTGTTCATCAATCATGGAACTTCTGGTATGATCATGCTCATTGATATTTATTTTTAAAAGATGGGGCTAGTATGTCGATCACCACTATTGTTGTTCTTGTTATTTTAGTCGGAATATTTTTATATATCGTTAGTATTTATAATCGCTTAGTCAGTTTAAAAAACCGTTATCAAAACGGCTTTGCACAAATAGAGGTGCAGCTAAAGCGCCGCTATGATTTGATCCCTAATTTGGTCGAGACAGCTAAAGCTTATTTAGAACATGAACGCGGTACTTTAGAGGCTGTTATTTCAGCGCGAAATCAAGCAGTGAGCGGTTTAGAAAAAGCAGCCAGTAACCCCTCCGATGGTGCAGCAATGGATTTGTTAGGTCAAGCAGAGGGCATGTTAAATTCGGCCATGGGTAAATTAAATATTGTGGTTGAGGCCTATCCTGAATTAAAAGCCAATGAAAACATGATGCAAGTCTCGGAAGAGCTCACCTCTACCGAAAACAAAGTTGCCTTTGCCAGACAAGCCTTTAACGACGGTGTGACACTTTTTAACGAATATCGCCAAAGTTTTCCTCCTGTTGTTTTTGCTGGCATGTTTGGTCATCCGCAAGATGCTGTGCTATTAGAGTTTGCCGATAGTGCCGAGATACAAGCAGCCCCCAAAGTCAGTTTTTAATTCAATGTTTTTAATTTAATGTAAGTAGACAACTACGTTAAATAACCGCAAGGGTATAATTTCGCTTGTACGGCAAGTGAGGTTATACAGCACCAGATTAGTTTCCTACCTCTTTTGTCGGTCTATATTTTTGATTCTAGAATGGCTGCTATGCTTTATTAACCGCTATTATTTAACGCTACTAATTAGACGCTACTATCAATAGTTATTATAGAAAATCATTATGAATTTTTATGAGCATCAAGATCTAGCACGTAAGCAAACAAAGCGACTACTTTTTCTCTTTGCGATAGCGCTTGGTGGCTTAATCTTATTAACCGCTTATGTGGTTGCGGGTATCGGATATACCATCGGGCTGCACAATGCACGGTTTGAGAGTTATCAAACAGGCCAATCTATTTGGTCCATTTCATCTCAGGTATTCCATTGGCAATATCTAGGGCTTATTGCTTTAGGCGTTTTATCGGTTGTATTCATTGCATCACTGTTTCGTATGGTGCAATTAAGTGCTGGCGGTAAAGTGATTGCCGAGCAATTAGGCGGTAGATTAATTAATGTTAACCCGCGAGATGCTCTCGAGAAAAGATTGCTCAATGTCGTAGAAGAAATGGCGATAGCCTCTGGCACCTCAGTGCCTAGTGTCTATGTAATGGATGAACTTGGTATTAATGCCTTTGCCGCTGGACATCAATCGGCTGATGCGGTGATTGGTGTCACGCGTGGAGCTATTGAAAATTTAGATCGTGAAGAATTACAAGGTGTTATTGCGCACGAATTTAGTCATATCCTCAATGGTGATCTGCGCCTTAATTTACGTTTGATCGGTATGATATCCGGCATTATTGTTATCGCTAATACGGGGCGTTATTTAATGTATTCACGTGGAAGCTCTAATCGTGATCGTGGTAAAACCCTGAGTATTGGTATTGCCTTCATGTTATTGGGTTATCTTGGTATTTTTTTTGGCAATCTTATTAAAGCGGCTATATCGCGCCAACGCGAATTTTTAGCCGATGCATCTGCAGTGCAATATACTCGCAGTAAATCGGGTATTAGTGGCGCACTTAAAAAAATCGGTGGTCTCTCCAGCATCTCATCAAGTCGTCAAGAGTGGAAAGCTAAAGACGTTAATGAAATTAGTCATATGTTGTTTTCGCAAGGGCTACACTTTAGTTTTTTTAACAACTGGATGGCAACTCATCCACCGCTTAAAGAGCGTATTAAACGCATCGATTCAAGCTGGGATGGTGACTTTATAGTACTTGAAATAGAGCCCGAAACAGGGTCTGAGTCAAAGGGTTCTTTAGCTGTTGCAGAGGGGGCTTCTGCATTTACTGCAAACGCCGATGTAGTTGCGGGTGTCGCGGGTATGACTGCAAGTGCTACAGTTAGATCCGCATCATTAAATGACTCGGGTGCACTCAATATTACCGACTTAAGCGTTGATGACTTGATTCATGCGATTGATCATTCAGGTGATCCAAGTGATGCGGTTATAACAAAAGCGTCAAATGATTTAAGAGTTTTAAAGGCAGACTTTGATTTGCTCTGTGAGAAAATTCATGAACCTTATACCGCACGTGGTTTAGTTTTTGCGATGTTGATCGACAGTAAGCGCTCTATTCGTCAACAGCAATGGGAGAATATAGAAAAACATCAAAGCCAAGAATTACTAAGGCAAACGCGTTTTGTCTATGGTCAACTTCAGTTGTTAAAGCCAACGCAGCCGATGATGTTACTAGGCTTAGCGTTACCTATTTTAAAACTATTGAGTGATACGCAATACCAAGAATTTAAAATACAATTGTTGCGCTTAATAAAAATAGATAAAAAAATAGATAAAAAAATAGAGATAAGAGAGTGGGCACTTTATCATTTAGTCGACCAGCATTGTCGGCCACGTAAACTTATCCATCTGCATAGCGTTAGCTTAAAACAGCGCAAGTCAGCAGTTGCGCGGCTATTGTCTGCTTTAGCAAATATTAGTTTTGTCGGTAATTCAGGGGGTAAAAAACAAGATGTTGAAATGGCTAATAAAATTTTCGAAATAGTGACTGTTAGCGAATTCGATTTCTCATTGCGTTGGTATGCGCGCAATGAGTTAACCACAGAATCACTAACTCAATCCCTTCATCAATTACGCCATCTAAAACCGCTGCAAAAGCCACAGTTACTTAAAGCCTGTGTAAAAATAATTCAGCACGATGGTATTATCGAGTCGCGTGAATTAGAACTTATAACGTGTATAGCCCAAGTCATCGACTGCCCGCTGCCCTACATGGACGTAGGGTAAGGTCAAAATGCAGGAGCAATTTTGTTTGCCCTACATGGACATAGGGTAAGGTCAAAATGCAGGTCATTTTTTGCTCCTCGACAACTGGGCTTTTTACCTAATAGGCATTTTGCCCTAATGGACCGTTGGTTTTTCTTTACGTCAGCGTCGCTTACCCCGCAAGTCCACTAATGTAGCCATATGATGTCTTTCACGTTATAATTAACTATTAGGAAGAAGTGCGCTGGTCTAGTTCAAAGTTAGTTTGAGTGCTTGATTTAATATAATTATTAAAAATATAATAGAGGTTTAATTGATATTAAAAAACGTCACGTTAAATCAGCAAATTGGTGTAGACACGTTAACACTCGAAGAATCGAACAAACTTGTTAAAGTACAAAGGGATATTTTAGAAATCGTCGTAACGGGCAATGATTATCAGTGCGCGTTAGATTCGCTTTGCAAAATTGCCGAAGGCATTGTTGATAAGTCTATAGCTTCCATCATGATATTTAATACATGCCGAACTGAATTGCTAGTTCGAGCAGCTCCTAATCTTTCAAGTCAAGCATGTGAAGCCTTAAACGGACTTGTTCCTGGTGAATTTTCAGGTTCGTGTGGAACCGCCATTTACAAAGGCCTACCACAATTCGTGTGTAACACGAGTACAGATGAACGCTGGAAAGATTTCCTACAGTATGTTTCTGATTTTAATGTGCAAGCCTGTTGGTCTATACCGGTGGTGGATGAAAATAATCAACCTATTGGCTCATTTGCGTTATCCAGTTTTTCAAAGAGAGAACCTAACGAATTTCAAAAGAATTTGATGCAAACGGCTAGCTATTTAGTGAGCTTGGTTTTAAGAAGAGAGAAAGAGTCGATTATGTTGCAGCAAGCTGCGCACTATGATTCGCTTACTAATATTCCAAATCGCAGCCTATTTAATGAAAGAATTGCTCAGGCGATGGCGAGAGCTAGCCGAAGTGGTGCCAGTTTAGCTATATTCTTTATTGATTTAGACCATTTCAAACAAATTAATGATGATTATGGTCATAATGTGGGTGATATAGTCTTACAAGAGGTCGCATTTCGATTGCAAAAACGTGTTAGAAGGGAAGACACATTTGCAAGAATTGGCGGAGACGAATTTATTCTATTAGTTGAGAATGAGAGCGATGTCGTTGAATTGACGCTTATAGCTGAGAAATTGCAAGATGCTTTAGCTAATCCAATTGTTATTGATGAGTCAGGTGATTCGACAAATGATGGTTGTCAAATTTCCGCCAGTATGGGGATTAGTATTTATCCTACTCATGGATCTACCTCCGATGAATTGTTGGAATGCGCAGATAAGGCCATGTATATTGCAAAGTCCTCAAAAAATTCAAACATACAGTTTTTTCTTAGTTAAAAAGTGCCCGTATGGAGCGGAAGCCTAGCCTGCATGGGCAAAGCTTGTTCTAGACAAGCTTTTTGCATTTTCACTATCCAAAGCGGTCACGCAGGTTAAGGCCAACATACATTTATTTAACCTATATTTGCCTTAGGATAATTCAATCTTGCTTCTGTGTCGTTTTTCAATAAGTGTTTCTGATTCACTTTATCTAGTTACAACGCCATTAAGATTTTAACTTTTCACCTTTACGGTCATAAATACAACCTTCTGTGACGCTCGCTGGGTAGTAGCCACCAATGATTCTTATTTGAAGGTTGTCTGTCTCTAATGCGTCTATATCAACATAAGCCAATGCCAAACTCTTCTCGGTTCGATGGCCGTAGCCACCAGAGGCACATTCGCCAACGACCAAGCCGTTTGAGTAGACAGGCTCTGAGCCTAAAGATGCATCGACATCGGTATCGATATCCAATAGGACGAGTTTGCGTTTTATACCTGCGGCTTTTTGTGCCATTAAAGCCTCCCTACCTTCAAAGTCGGTGTTATCCATTTTTACAAACGAAGCAAGATTGGCTTCGAGCAGGCTATATTCTAGGCTTAAGTCTTGGCCCCACATAGGGTAGCCTTTTTCTAGTCGCATAGAGTCCATTGCGCGTAGGCCAAAGTCACTAATTTCAAACGCCTCGCCAGCTTCCATTAAGGCATCGTAAATAGTTTGTTGATGTTCGATTGGATGATGTATTTCCCAACCTAGTTCACCCACAAAATTCATACGTAAAGCACGAATAGCAATGCCGGCTAAGGTGATTTCTTGTGATGTAAACCAAGGAAAGCCCTCGTTGCTTAAATCGCTGCGCGTAATTTTGCTCAACACACGACGGGCGTCGGGGCCACAAATCACAAGAGTGCCAAACTTTTCTGTAATGTTGCTAAGCTCAACAGAGCCGTCTTTAGGCAGACGAGTTGTTAGCCAATCCTCAATTAATTGCTCGGCGCTCGCCGGCGCCATCATATAAAAGCAGCCACTGTTAAGTTTAGTGATCGAGAATTCCCACGCCACGCCACCTTCTTTAGTTAGCGGGTGTGCGAGTGCAACAGCACCAACCTCGGTTGGAACTGTGTTTGGCGACAGTGATTGAATCCAGGGCTGTGCACCAGCACCGGAAATGTCGAATTTAGTAAAGGGAGAAAGGTCAATGACACCAACCTTTTCTTGTACCTGTAGACATTCCGCTTTAACCGCTTGGTGCCAATTACCACGTCGGAAGCTATGCTCCTCGACAGGCTCTTGGCCGTCTTTTGCAAACCAGCTTGCGCGCTCCCAGCCATAGTAGGCACCAAAGACAGCACCTTTGACTTTTTGAGATTCGTACACCGGCGTTTTTTTAGCGCCACGGCCGGCGGGGCGCATGGCGTATTCGTTAGGGAAGCCTAGTTGATATTCATTTGTATAAACTTCGCAACCTTTAGCAACGGCAAAGTCATGATCGGCGTAAGGGCCAAAGCGACGTGGGTCTAATTCGAAGAGCTCTAACGACGGGTGACCATCGACAATCCACTCTGCCAAATGCTTACCACCACCACCACCTTGGACAATACCAAAGTTAAAACCCGTACAAAGAAAATAATTATCAAAGCCGTGAACCGGGCCTATGAGTGGGTTGCCATCTGGTGAGTAGGTTATAGGGCCATTAACAACGGTTTTAATACCGGCTTTAGTGAGCAAGTCGACTTGTGCCATCGCGGTAATCATAATATCTTCGATGCGGTCTAAGTCTGGCTGTAATAATTCTTGGCCAAATGCTTTGGGCACTCCATCGACTGCCCAGGCAATACCGCCTTTTTCGTAAGGCCCTAAGATAAAGCCTTTGCCTTCTTGGCGAAGATAATAAGAGACATCTGGATCGCGTAACATTGGCAGCATATTGTCGCGTTCGACGAGTTCTGGAATATCACCAGTAACAATGTACTGATGCTCCATGATATTCATGGGTAATTGGTGACCAATCATTAAGGCGACTTCGTTGGCACGAAAGCCCGCCGCATTGACGATAATGCCAGCATCAATAATGCCTTTATCGGTAGTGACTTCCCAGCGGCCATCGCTCTTTTGTTTGATTTCCGTTGCGGGGTTGGTACGCACAATGGTTGCACCTGCTTCTTTGGCGCCTGCGGCCATGGCATTAGTCACACTTGTTGGATCAATGTGGCCGTCGGCTGGATCCCACAAACCACCTAATAGGCCAGTGGTATCAAGGTATGGGTAAAGTTTTTGTAAGCGCTCAAGGCCAACCATTTCTAGCTTAAGGCCGGTTAGGTCAGACATCGCAACTACGCGCTCAAACTCGTCCATGCGGTCTTGGCTATGAGCTAGACGAATCGCACCAGTAGGAAAATGGTTTACTGCACTGCCAGTCTCAGCTTCTAAGCGGCTATACAAGTCGATACTGTATTGCTGTAACTTAAGCATATTAATACTGTTACTAAAATGTGGTAAGTTGCCCGCAGCATGCCAAGTAGAGCCCGATGTTAGCTCTATTTTTTCGGTTAGCATGACGTCGGTCCAGCCCATTTTAGTTAAGTGATAAAGCGTACTAACGCCTGCAATACCACCACCGATGATTAAAACATCAGTTTTGTTTTTCATAATTATAAGGTTCCGATAAATCAGGCGATGTTGAGTATGAGAGAAGTATTCAGTCGTGCTTCTCAGTCATGCTTTTATAAATACTTAGTCGCATGAATGATATTGGCTTGATATCGCTTGAACAAGCGATATATTATCGTACAATTAATAAGTTTAACTTATGGATCGGCAGGTATATGAAGCGATTGCTTACCAATACTATTCAATTAAATTGGTTGCGAACATTCGAGTCGGCAAGCCGCTACCTGAGCTTTACCGGTGCCGCCGCGGAGTTGAGTATGAGCCAATCTGCGATTAGTCAACAAATTGCGCTGCTGGAGCATCACTTAGACCAAAAATTATTCATTCGAGCCAACCGTACGATAAGGCTAACTGATGCAGGTCGCGCTTTTTTACCGTTAGTGTGTGAGTCACTTCGTCAACTCAATGTTGGCGCTGCTCAAATTTTTTCAGATTCTAAAGATACTGTCGTCGATGTTAATATTAATGCGGCCTTTGCCATACTTTGGTTGGCACCACATTTGGCAGGTTTTAGTCGCTTAGAACCACAGATTAGTATTCGTCAGCGCAGCACTAACTGGTCTGCTGATTTTGATATATCGACAGCAGACTTAGAAATTCGTTATGGTTCGGGTGAGTGGAATGGTTTTGAATCCTACCGGCTGATTAGCCCAATTATGCGACCGTACTGTATAGCATCTATTGCAAGTGAGTTATCTAAGCCTCTAGATCTATTCAAGACGCCTTTAATTGATGTTGTAGGTACCCCACAAGGTTGGGATCAGTGGTTGGCACCACTCAAGTTATGTGTGCTCGAGCGTCAAGCGAGACAATATACCGATAGCCATGCCACAGCGGTCTCAATGGCGAGTAATGAGGTAGGAGTTTGCTTAATGTACGATGACATTATGGAGACAGGTTCATTGTCGAATGGTCTTGTTGCGCCCTTTAGTATGAGCGTTAAAACCGATAGTAGTTATTATCTTTGTCATCAGACGGATAAGCGTTTATCGAGAGCATCGCGCCTGTTTAAAGAGTGGTTGCTCGATAGTTGCCGATAACCGTTTATTTAATTTTTTATCACCTCTTCTTTTCCAAATTTTCTTAAGGGAATCCTCTTGGATATTGCACTATTGAGTTTACTAGCCGCGGGCTTGGTCACCGGTTTTTCTAAATTTTCGATCGGTGGTATGGGTTTAATCATATTACCTATTGTGATGCTCGCGGTTCCGGGGCCTGCAGCTCTCGGTATTGTGGTGCCCATGTATTTGATGACAGATGTCATGGCGATTGTTATGTATCGCAAAAATATTCAATGGGCTGTACTCGCGCGCCTATTACCTTTATCTTTTCTAGGTATCGTTTTGGGAGGCTGGTGGTTATCGGGTGTTGATACCGAACAATTTACGCTGATGCTGGGTGTGGTCATTATTGCGATATTATTATTAGGTGTTTAGTTAGATTACAAACCCACTAATATTATGAAGCACCCACTTGTTATTGGTGTTACCGGTTTGTTAGCGGGCTTCGTGAGTTTGGCTGCCAATGCAGCGGGGCCTTTATTAAGTCTGATTTTAATTGAGCAAAAGTTATCGAAAGAGGCCTACGTTAGCACTCGGGCATGGGGTTTTTTGATCATTAATTTGGTCAAGTTGCCCGTGCTTTTTTTAGTGGGCTTAGTCAATTGGCAAAGTACCATGTTGAGCCTACAGTGCCTGCCTGGTTTAATCGTTGGTGCGGTGATTGGCTATTATGTGCTCGGTAAATTGAATGTAGCACAGTTTAAATGGTTGATTCGTATTATGGCGATGATTGCGGCGATTAAATTATTAATGTTTAGTTAATAAAAAAATATTATTTAAAAATAAAAGTTGCGTATCTGTTGTTAATAAGTGGTCTAATTTTTATAGACTACGTGATAATTATTTCGAGATAGTCTTTGGATGGAAAGTTTGTAAGTTAAGTTTATAAAAAAGTTTAAATATTAAATTGGTTGACCAATAACTAACAACAAATTAGAATAAAAAAATAGGTAAAAATAAAAAGCTAATTAAAATTTAAAAAAGAAATAAGAAGATTTTTTTTAATCTCAAATTATATTTGTTGTATAAAATTGAGTCTTTTTCACCATTCGAAATGCTCATCAGTTTTAGCATTTTAACGTTAGCGTTTATAGCTCTTAGTGTTATTTAAGTTTTTTCAAAGTCGTATTTTTTCAATAGTTATTAATCAATAACCCCTAATCCAAAAAATAAGAGGTATAGAACTATGGTCAATCAAGGTGTTGCTAAATTAGTCATGCTTATATTTATTTTTAGTCTGACTTTTATACCAGTGTTATTCGCTCAAGTGTCTCCAGATAACCCTGAGCAAGACGAAACCCCTGAAGGTAATCTTCTCGGTGAATTAGCCCAAGCGGTTACTACGCGACGTGAAATGGTGGTGACGGCCAACCCATTAGCCACGGCTGCGGGTGAGCGTATTTTACGTAAAGGCGGTACTGCCGCTGATGCGATGATTGCTGTGCAGGCGGTATTAGGTTTAGTTGAGCCGCAATCAAGTGGTATTGGTGGTGGTGCATTTATTGTGTACTACGACGCACGTAGGCATAAAACGACCACCATCGATGCGCGCGAAAAAGCGCCAGCTGCTGCAACTGAAGATCGTTTTGCTAATGCAGGTGGATTTCTTAATAGATGGCAAAGTGGTTTGTCCGTTGGTGTACCGGGTGTGCCGCGGATGATGGAGTTTATGCATGATCGCTATGGCTACCTGCCTTTGCGTAAGCTTTATAAGCCTGCTATTGGACTAGCAAGACGAGGCTTTCCATTAACTGAGCGCACAAGTAGCCAAGTGTCTTCTTTGTTAGGGATTAATCCATCTTGCGATGACCGACTAACCTTTCGTGACCCTACCGCATTTGAATATTTTGCCAACCCAGACTGCACTGCAAAACCTGCAGGAACCATTGTTAAAAACCCAGAGTATGCACAAACATTAAGAACGCTCAGTCGCTTTGGTGCAGATGCTTTTTATAATGGCACGATAGCGGATAATATTGCGACAGCGGTTCAAAATGATTTAAATATTCCCGGGGACATGACCACCGACGACTTAGCAAACTATCAAGTTGTCGAGCGTGCGCCCGTGTGTATTGAATACCGTGGTCGCAATGTTTGTGGTATGGGGCCGCCTTCTTCTGGTGCTTTAGCGGTGGGTCAAATGTTAGGTATTTTAGAAAACTTTGACTTTAGCGATAAAGACCCACTCGATACCGATTCTGTACATTTGTTTACACAAGCAGGACGCCTAGCTTTTGCTGATCGTGGTCTTTATGTAGGTGATCCAGATTTTGTGACGGTACCAGTCGAGGGGATGTTGGATAAAAATTATCTAGCAACTCGCGCGGCGTTAATTACCGATATCGATTTAGGTCAGGTTGAGGCAGGTGTTCCGCCAGGTGTGTTTGACCCAGCAGCACCCGATAACCGCGCTAAAGAATCGGGTACGAGTCACGTCTCGATTGTTGACCGCTATGGTAATGCACTGTCGATGACAACAACCGTTGAAAGCTCTTTTGGTAATGGTGTGATGGTTAATGGATTCTTACTGAACAACCAATTAACTGATTTCTCCGTTTCGGCAACAGATGATAATGGTCTTCCTATTGCCAATCGCGTTCAAGCCAATAAACGCCCACGTAGTTCTATGGCGCCAACAATTGTATTTGATAAGCATGGACGTGTAGATATTGTGACGGGTTCACCGGGTGGCTCGCGCATTATTGGCTACACGGCGCAATCGATCTTTAATATGATTGATTTTGATCTCGACCCACAAGAGGCAATTAATGTACCTCACTATATGAATCGAAATTTCGGTAGTAGCCGTACTGATTTAGAACAGCCGATTCCGGGGATTACATGGGACTACGATGCAGAAGCTTTGGCTGTCGAGCTTCGTGAGCGTGGTCATAGTAACCCAAGTGCAGCTTTTGAAGATCGTGAAGTCGGTATTATTGCGCAAACGAGTGGGCTCTCTATTATTAAAGTAGAGAAGCGCAAGCACGGCTATAAGTTTGGCTATCACTATGGCTATGGTTACTACTTTAAACCAAAAACTGTCCTAATAGGTGGTGCCGATAAACGCCGCGATGGTACTGTGGGCGGGCGTTAAATGGTAGGCTAGTTTTCTTATGATTGTCTAATAGAAAACTCTAAAGAGTCTGTGGCGCTAACGTTATCGTTAGCGCCATTTTTTATGATGAGTTAATTTTTGTCTCTTTGTGGTGAACTCTTTATTTTGAGGCGGCGTTTTAAGGAGGCAATAAAGGTTTTAAAAATGGCAAAGCCGTTAGAGTTGAGGCGTAATCTAATAATAGGGTTATTACCGATGTTGCTTTTTAGTTGTAGCTCGGTAAATAATAATCAAAGGAGCTATCTCGTGGATAGTACAGACAAGTCTTTCTTTGAGGTTATATTAACTTCAGAAGAGAGAACACTATGTTCACCCGATGAGATACCATCAAACTGGATAGGTATTGTGATAAATGCGCCCCTTAATATCGATAATAATCAGTTTGTTTTTCCTATTTGTGGGTTTTATCGATTAAGTCTGTCCAATATCAATGACTCTGATCCTTTGAAAATTTTGGTGCGGCATATTGAAACGGACATGCAATATACTGGCTTTTTGATCGATATCGATGATAACCCTGAGGAGCCTTTTCCATTATCGGAGGGGCTCGAAGGCGATGTCGGTAATTATGAGAATATGACATTAGCTAGCTACTTTAATCCAAATATTTTAGATTATGTAGATATGCCGCTCATAGTAGGTAGGTACCAAGTTGTTATTGAATACGGGAATGAGAAATCAAATCAAGTGCTGGTATCTATCGATAATTAAGCGCATTAGATTTGATACACATTAAAATAATAAATTAGTCTCTGTTTGGGCGAATGAATAACCAACTCGGTGTATCACTAACTAAAGAATAAAGCACATAACGATGTGAAGAGATAATAAATTGAAGCGCTCAACGACTGAATTAAAAAAGTGCAGATAACTATTAGAAGGATAGTAAGGCTGGGGGCTTTTTTGTTTCTTAGCGGCAGCTTGTTGGCATGTTTTGATGATCAATCAGCCACGCTAGAGGCTAAGCAATATACTGCCAAAGCAGTCAAAAAAATAGACAAACTGCCAGACACTTTATTTGTGCCGGTAAGGGATCAAAAAATGCTTGTTAAACTAGGGGGTTTTGTCTTTACATTGCCAAGTAACTGGCGCGACACGAGCAGTTACACTTACAAGTCGAAAGAACGGAATATCGCCTTAACAGTTTCTTTCGGTAAAACTCGCGAAGTCATCACCCTTGAAAAACTCGTCGCGCAAAGGCGCCAAGAACTTAGCGATACTATGGGTGATGACGTCGAATTTTTACCACACAAACGCAGTGAAATCGCCAACTTGCCGGCAATTATTCAAAGCTTCAGTTTTGGAGATGAAGCCAATAAATACCTAGAATACTGGGCAACGGCTTATTACGCAAAAAACAAATACTTAACCCTATCTTATGTGGGGCCGACGGATGATAAAACGCTTAAGTCAACTTTCGAGCGCATCACGGCTTCTGGTCAATCTAGCTCGCGCCCTCAACCCAAGCAAATTACTGATCACAATCTATGGAGACAGGCGGATATATTGCGTTTGCAGGTACCCGACTATCTTCAACCGCCACGATACTATACTTATGTATCACCCGATGGCAGCCTTAAGCTCAAAGCAAGCTTGTATAACTCCGGTGATAGCTGGCTCGATAACAGCTTGGAGGGCGATGCAGCAAAAGATCTGCGTTTTGGGGAAGCCCCGGGCATACCCAGTATGAAAAACATAAATAATGTCGCGATACAGCAAATTGCGTATGACTTTCAGGGCGGCGATCCAATAGAGCCGACACTATTTCGAGCCCATCGAGCACAGATCACGGCTTACGGCGAGCGTTTGGTTTTGCACATTAAGGGTTACGCATCACAAGTCAGACAGATCGATACTTTTTGGCTGCAGTTTATCGCTGACCTAATCGAAAACAGTGAGCTGAATGCTTCACCTAAGGCCGATGTAGCGAACAGAGATCAAGGGTAGGCATCATGACCGACATTACTGTAAATGATGAATATAAATCAATAGCAATGATGCAACAAACTTTAGACAAGCCCTTAACTATTCTTTATCGCGATGAGCATTTAATTGCAGTACATAAACCCGAAGGGTTATTGGTACATAGAAGTAATATTGAT
>CAXMPB010000277.1:0-7713 GCA_964195035.1 Cellvibrionaceae bacterium
ACCCGTTACTTTATATTCTGTCGGATGTCTCTTATTGGCACATTTCGACCCTTTTCGAACAAGCCTTTTCGTCGTCTATTAGTCCGTTTATGGCGTGAAAGCAGCCAGTACCAAAAAATGGCCGGCACACTGCGATCGGAGCATAAATTGAGTATGCATCTTTATTACTTGATATTTAAGTGAAATTGGCGATATGGCGCTAACTAGTATGATACTTTATTAATTCTAAGCGCTAGATTAGAGCGTAAAAATGTGGCCTTCAGGCGTGTTTAGTATGCTGCTTTATTACTAGCCCACAACACTTATATCTGCCATTTTAAAATTCGATATTCAATTTAATAGTTGCACATAAACCATATTGACACGTTAAAATGAGTATCAATATAGGATATATGATCAATATGTGATGAATGCTTCTACGCTGATTTTTGGTCTATTCGAAGTATATTAATAGGAAAAAAGCGTGAAAAGTCTTACTTTAATTTTAATTATAAAGGTCAGTAACTTAGGTATAGGTAAGACTTATGGATCACACTAAAGTGATGATTGATAAACCTGACCCGACAGAAAACCTGCAGACATGGAAGGTTTATATATTATTAAGCAGTGACAACAAACTATATACCGGCATTACCAATAATATGGTTAAGCGCTGGCAAAAACACTGCTCCAAGAAAGGCGCTAAATTTTTTTATGGTCGCAAGCCCGTCGCTCTATGCTACTTGGAAAATGGTCACGACAGAAGCAGCGCAAGTAAGCGTGAGTATCAAATAAAAATACTTACGCGAGACCAAAAATGGCAGTTAATTATTGAGAACTTCGGCCCACACTTATTACCTAAGCTAAAATAGTTACTCTTTTTTGGTCTTTGTATTGACGTCGTTATCCAGCTCTTTATCTATATCTTCGTTAAAGCCATCTCTAAATATCTCGAGTTTGCGCATCTCCATTAATGGACGAGAGCGGAATTCGCGGTTGTATAAAACAGCAACGACAAGCGTTGCAGCGATCATAAAAAACCATCCATTAACAAACCATGCCAACACAGAAAGCGAGAAATAAAACGCGCGCAAACCATAATTATTGGTATGTGCCGCCAGGTCAATTATCTTGCCACAAACCCGAACAAAATTTTCTACTTTTTCAGGATGCTCTTGTACTTCTTGTGGTGATGGTGCAGACCCAATTGCTACAAAGGCAAACCCGTATTGACGTATAGACCAGGTAAAGGTAAAAAATGCATAGGCATAGATAAATATCAACACCATTAATTTTAGATGAAGTAAAAACGAAGAGCTCTCGACATAAAAAGGCACATCGAAGAGTACTGCCTGCAAGCGTCCAACGCTCACAAATACGGTTAACAAACCCGCCAGTATCAGCATGCTTGAAGATGCTAAAAACGTAACATTACGCTCGAGACTAGAAATTAGAGCCGCATCGGGAACACGTAAGTCACGCTGAAGCATTTGGCGTACCCATTCGCGCCTGCGTCTGCCCATTACGGCAGCTAAACCTTGGTTAGAATGTTTGGCGCGGCTATGAGCAAAGCGTGCATAACCTATCCACAGGCAAAAAAACCATATCAAAGCACCGACATTCAACCAACCAATTTCTTCCATAAAGCGTATAATCTCTGATAAATTGTTAATCAAAGCGTAGCGTTACGTGCAAAAAATCGCAATAAATACTTTAGAGTATTGAGCATTCACCTTGAGAATCGTCTAAAGTATCCTCAAATACTTACAAAGCCATCATTTTACCTACAACAACACTAGGTTAACCGACATATATGAACTCCACATTACCCGGATCGTTAAAAACAAATACCAAATCATCGTGCCATTCAAGTTTTGAATTTTTGCGCAGTCAAACCTTAAGCACACTTAATATTACCGTGAGCGAATATCGCCACCGTAAAACTGGCGCACAGCATATTCATATCGATGCCGATAACGACGAGAATGTTTTTTTGGTCGCTCTACGCACTGTGCCAGAAGATTCAGCCGGCGTTGCTCATATTTTAGAACATACGGCTTTGTGTGGCAGTGAAAAATACCCTGTTCGCGACCCCTTTTTTATGATGATTCGCCGTTCACTGAATACGTTTATGAATGCTTTTACAAGCTCCGACTGGACCGCTTACCCCTTCGCTAGCTTAAACCGTAAAGATTTCGATAATTTATTAGATGTTTATCTCGATGCCGTGTTCTTTTCTCGCCTCGACCCATTAGATTTTGCGCAAGAAGGTCATCGCCTCGATTTTCTCGAGGCGGGCAACACCGAGAGCCCATTAGTTTATAAAGGCATTGTTTTTAATGAGATGAAGGGCGCCATGAGCTCTATTAACTCTCAACTTTGGCAAACCCTTAACAAGTACTTATACCCTACGACGACCTATCATCATAATAGTGGTGGCGACCCACAATCGATTACCGATTTAAGCTACCAACAATTGAAGACGTTTTATCAAACCCATTATCACCCCAGTAATGCCATTTTTATGACCTTTGGCAATATTGCAGCTGCCGATCATCAAGCAAAATTTGAAGCACGCGCGTTGCATCGCTTTGAAAAACTTGAAAAGATAATTTCTGTGCCACCCGAAAAGCGATATTTTGCGCCTATTCGTGCAGAGGAGGCCTACCCTTACCAAGCTGAGGAGGGCGACACTCTTGAAAACAAATCCCACATTGTGATCGGTTGGCTACTTGGGCCAAGTATCGACTTAAAAGCGAACTTAGAGGCAAATTTATTATCGAGTTTATTATTTGATAATAGCGCCTCGCCACTCCAACACTTATTAGAGACAACTGAGCTTGGCGCGTCTCCGTCACCCCTTTGTGGAATGGATGACTCCCAATATGAAATGCTCTTTGTATGTGGTGTTAATGGTAGCGATGCTGCACATACGCATGCTCTAGAGGCAGAAGTCACGGATGTATTAAAACAGATTGTAGAAAATGGCTTACCGCAAGAGCAAATAGATGCCTCACTGCATCAGCTAGAATTACGCCAACGAGAGATAGGTGGCGATGGCTATCCTTATGGATTGCAATTAATTCTTAATGCTTTACCGGCAGCCACGCACCGTGGTGACATACTGGGGTTTTTAGATTTAGAAACTGCTATAGGGCAATTGCGCCAAGATATTCAATCGAGTGCATATATTCCTAACCTGATTAAGCGATTATTGCTCGACAATAATCATCGCGTCACATTAACATTACGCCCCGATGCCGAATTTCATAATCGGCAAGTCAAAGCCGAAGAAAATATTTTGGCCGAAATTAAAAAACATTTAAGCGATGAAGAAAAACAACAGATTGTAAACCAGGCGACCGCACTCGAGCAGCGCCAACAACAAGTAGACGACGATAGTGTTTTACCAAAAGTGACTTTAGAAGACATCCCTAAAACTTCGCTCTACCCCAAGGGTAATACGATACAAATTAGTGATTCAAGCACAATAGACGCCCCACTACATTATTTCAACGCAGGAACCAATGGTTTAAGTTACCAACAACTTATTTGCCAGCTACCAAAACTGAGCAATGAGTTACTACAAACACTTCCATGGTATACGATCTGCCTAACTGAGGTAGGCTTGGGCAAGGACGATTATCTTGCAGTACAGCAAAGACAATCTCAAGTGGTTGGCGGTATTGGTAGTTATTATAGTTTGCGTAACTTCACTGACGATCCACAACAATTACACGCCTACACCACATTAAGCGCGAAAGCATTAAACGGCAATCAACTCGCTATGAATGAACTCATGCGAGATACGCTGCACATGGCACGCTTTGATGAAACTGATCGACTACAAGAATTAATTACCCAAGTAAAAACCGGACGCGAACAAAGCGTCACTGGTAATGGTCATGTACTTGCGATGCAAACAGCCAGCTCTAACATGAATCCTCTAGCAAAAATGTCGCACGAGTTAATGGGTCTTGGGGCCATTAAAAATATCAAAGCACTTGAACAAGAACTTAAACAAGGTAACTTTGCACCCTTAAAATCGAATCTAGAAAAGCTGCATGAGTCTTTACTCGCCGCACCAAAACAATGGCTAGCGGTTGCAGAAGATAATGCGATGGGTACATATCTCGATACGATTAAACAAACGTGGCAAGCTACCTTAGCTGAAACACCCAGCGGTTCACTTTTTGTGCCTGAGCCACAAATATACACGCCTCTTAATCAAGCGTGGATTGCTAATTCTCAAGTACACTTTTGTGCAAAAGCTTACCCAACAGTTGCTATGGGCCATACCGATTCGGCAGCGCTTAGTGTGCTCGGCGGCATATTGCGCAATGGCTACTTACACCGCACCATTCGCGAACAAGGTGGCGCTTATGGTGGTGGAGCAAGTCAAGATAGCAATTCGGCAAGCTTCCGTTTTTACTCCTATCGCGATCCACGTATGGGCGACACCTTAAAAGACTTTGACGATTCTATTGCATGGTTATTTGACGAGACAATTAGCGAGCAAAGTATCGAAGAATCAATACTTGGTATTGTTAGCTCGCTGGATAAGCCAGGTTCACCTGCGGGCGAAGCAAAACAAGAATTTCATGCACAACTGACGGGCCGCACCTGTGAAAAACGCAGCCTTTATCGCGAACAAGTAACGCAGGTCACTGCTGACGATTTACGACGTGTAGCTGAGACCTATCTCAAGCAAGATAAGGCATCGACGGTTATTGTAACCGGACAGCATGGTGAACGTGAGGCCAATGAACTAGGCTTAGACATTATCAACTTATAGCGAGGTTTAGCTCTATCTAGCTGAAAAAGATAATCACTTTTATCTGTGCAGTATTGACTTAGATTAATTTACCTTAAATAAAAAGGGTTGACGCTACAGCGTTAACCCTTTTTATTTACTATTTTGTTAAATGCCAATTAGCTGAATCTAGACATTACTATAGAGTCAAAACACATCGAAGTAGATACGAGTATCTGACACATCATATGTTATAAAATCATCTGGTAATTTTCAGCATTAATCGTTAGTACATCATGTGCCATAATTTTTTTTCGTTTTTGTAATTCGACAACACCATTCAATGACACTAGCCCACTGCTAACCATTTGTTTAGCCTCGGCACCACTACTTGCCAAGCCTTCAAACTTAAGAATTTTATAAAGCTCAACAGGCTCTTTATTAATTTGAATCTGCTGCATAGATTAATCAGCCACTGTTAAATCAATTGATATTTTTGCACCGTGAATAGCGTATTGTCTCGCTTTAATTTGCTTAACAATGTCTTTATGATCAAGCGCCGGGTGCTCTTTACTCTCATCGACTTCTAGGCGAGTTTTAAACGGTGATAGGCTAAGGAGATCTTTATCAATATCACTCGGTAAGGATAAAGTTTCTAGCTTTTTACCTTTTTCAACAGACAAATGTTTGCTGCCATCTTTAACGCTTGTATATATATCAATTTTCAATTAATGCACCTTTATTTATATTTACTTTATTCATCGTCCGCTTGTGTCAGCTAAAGAGTAATCCCCTTCACTGCTTCAAACACCCGATAACACTCAGATTAGCACTTTTCTAGTTAGCCGTAGATTTACCATCTAGTCATGTTGCAACAGAACTAAATGAACAATTGCTGGCTTTAGACAAGCCAGTCATCATTTTTAAACCAATGTGGAGGAATGCTGACGATACTACTAGGCTGGCGCGAAGATAACACAAAACACACTGCTTTTATGAATCGCTTATAAATCATGGCAAAATCAGCTTAATAATATGGCACTGATAATACACCACCTCTAGAGAAATTAAATGATCTGACATGACTTTGTTATCGAGACTGTCACTAAAAGTCTTAAATCATATGAAGAGCTAGTACTACAATCGTTAATTGAGGAGTAATACTCTCATAAAATTCACTTTTAAGCGGCTATCGCTGTTGAGCTATTTGTAGATAATACGCACTAGGCATGGCTAGCAAAAGATTTATCAATAAGAGCTAAGTAGTCGTACTCTATATCTTTCGAGCATAAAAATAATTGTCGCAACCATTAGTACTGCAGCTAAAAATGGTCATCACAACTAAACTGGGTAAGTAAAATCATCGACAAACTGCGTATTTAATAGATTGGATAAGGACTCAGTTACGTACACCGTATACTGTAAATGCGACACTAGGCTCATCGGTAACGCTAAAGAGGCCATCGTTATTAGAATCAAAAGTAACCAAACATTCTGAAGAGCCACCTTCAACAATAACACCACCATCATCAATAGTGACGCCAGATCCATCCTCTATAAAATATTGCTTGTCTAGGCCTGACTCAAGTAATTTTTCAGCACTGTTACAGCTTGTTATTTCGAAGGGGTTTGAGATGGAAAGACCGGCATCATAAGCAATGTTATAAGCGTGATTCAAGCTTGTTGCATTCGTTAAAATACCGGCAATATTTTTAATTGCTTCATCTTGTTCGGCACTTGAAAGATCAATAAAACGAGGTACAGCGGTTGCTGTAAAAACACCTAATATCACTATAACAGCGATCAATTCGATTAATGTAAAGCCAGGTTCACTTTTATTCATCTCTACTATCCTTCCATTGTCAATAGTGCGTCCATTAAACAACAAATAATTTATCTATCTATAAATAACTATAGCGATAAAATGTAATTATGCCACTGTCTGTGTAAATAGTTATGGCATAGAAAAATAAAAATACGACTATATTAGTGATAGAAAAGCTAAATAAGGTTAACTGTATGATGACTTCTAGATTAATGATGAATAAGAAAGATGAGAAGCTAATTCCATCAACAAAATAACACTAACATTTTATCTAACCATACAACTAAAATTTTACATTAATTAAGCATAATTAATAAGCGAGCTTTAATTAATATTTCTCTATAAGCTACGATCCATTCACTCTTGTTTTAATATGATTAAGGTCTATGACGTTAATAAATAGAGACAAGTATAATGTTATTCTCAATATAACGCTTCACATCAGAGGTTTTACCTGAATAGTAATCGGCATAATGAAATGCTTGTAATGCCTTACCATCTTCTAATTTATCTAATGATACCGCCAAGCCTAACCAATAAATGGGATTAGTGTAATCTACATGCAATAATTTACGATAAAGTGTTGAAGAGTCTGTGTAATCCCCAGTCTCATAATAGAGGCCTGCTTTGAGGCTATAATAATCTTGATAACCGTCTATAGTAGGCTTATGGCCCTCTAACAAATGAATTGCGCCAGCAACATCATCGCGTGCAACAAATATATGTGCGACCTTTTCTGCAAATTGAAACAGGTCTAAACTTTTATTATTGAAAACTAATGATTCAGCATCTTTATCCATTGCCGCTTTAAGATACAAGCCCAATAATAAATTGTAAGAATCACCCCAATAATCACTAACCGAGGAGAATGATTCCAACACTTTAATCGCACCATAAATATATTCTTGATCGGCTAACTTCTTAGCAATGTAGGCAGTTTTGCTATCGACATCTCTGATATTAGACGTCGATGACGCATTATTATTGGCGCTAACTTTAGCATTATCGTCTATTAAAATTTTATTAATAGATGTTAATGTCTTATTATTTAAATTACTTTGCCCCAAGAAAATAGATTCATCTTTAATATAGGGAGAATATTTTTTAATTTGCAATGAAATATCAAAATAATCAGAGCTTACTTTATAGGCATTTT
>CAXMPB010000278.1:0-10609 GCA_964195035.1 Cellvibrionaceae bacterium
TATTATTTAACAAGAATTGTTCAGTAAAGTATGGCAGTTAAAAGAGTGTTCAGAAAAAGTCGTTAAGTGAAGTTTAAACACAAGGTAAGAGTGTACTATGACTACCAAGATTGCAATTTCTGGTGCTGCTGGCCGAATGGGCCGCATGTTAATAGAAGCGGTTGCTGCATCGTCTGATGCCCAATTAACCGCAGCTATCGAGTCTCCAGGGTCATCGTTAATTGGTGCAGATGCTGGCGAATTGGCGGGATTGGGCAAAAATGGTGTGCTTATTGTTGGCGATATTGCCGAAGTCAGCGATCAGTTTGATACTCTGATAGACTTTACAGCTCCTGAGGCCACTCTTGCTAATGCACAGTTTTGTGCCGCAAATGGCAAAGGTCTTGTTATTGGTACAACGGGTTTTTCGCCCGAGCAGCTCAATGAGTTAAAGGCGTTGCAGACGCAATTGCCAATGATTAAAGCGGCTAACTACAGTACTGGGGTTAACCTATCTCTTAAATTATTGGAGTTGGCTGCCAGTATTATGGGTAGTGATTCTGATATTGAAATTGTTGAAGCGCATCATCGCCATAAGGTCGATGCGCCATCGGGTACTGCTTTAGCGATGGGTGAGGCGATTGCCGACACATTAAAGCGCGACTTATCTAAGGTGGCTGTTTATGGGCGCGAAGGTCAAACCGGCGCGCGCGAGCGCGAGACTATTGGCTTTGCGACGGTCCGCGGAGGCGATGTCGTTGGCGACCACACGGTTATGTTTATGGCCGAGGGCGAACGCTTAGAGATCACCCATAAAGCCTCAAGTCGTATGGCTTTTGCTCGGGGTGCGGTTCGTGCGGCAGCATGGCTTATAGGTAAAAATAAAGGCTTATACACTATGAGAGATGTATTAGGCTTATAAACAATTAGCGTTATTTTGATAACAGCTCTGCTGATTTTTCTTGCCTACTGTTGTTCTCTAGTAGAGTCTGTTTTTGACGGACACCACTACTATTCCCCCCCAAAAAATCCTCAAAAACCCTGAATCAAAACGGTGCATGCCCACGCAGCCTTCTGTTCATAGAGAGACTCCTGGGTTATTTATAATTGCTCCCAGCGCCTTGTAGACAAATAAGGCCTTTTTAACGTAAAATGCCCACCCAGCCAGAGAGGGTTCTTAAAGTAGACGTTTCCTCCCAAAGCGAGGTGAGTAAGGTAGTTGTTGCCTGATATTCATCTCGTTTTTTTATAACTGTCATTTACTCAATGTTTTAGTTTTTTATTGATGGGTAGATGCGCAAAATATAGATTGCAACATCATTTTATTATTAGGTCGATTTTGTTGGCGAACTTAAGCTAAAACTTAAGTCGGTAATAAAATAACCTTGGCCGCTTGCAGCCAGCGTAAAGCCTGAGCTTGCATATCTAGCCAACCATTTTACACTCGAATAAAAGAGGCCACGCATTGACTTCAGAAAAACAGACCACCTCCTTATTAAAAGGGAATGATAGAAAGCCTGCATTGTTGGTCTTGGCTGACGGCAGTGTTTTTAGAGGTAGCGCTATTGGTGCTGATGGCATTACTGTCGGTGAGGTCGTTTTTAATACGGCAATGGCAGGTTATCAAGAGATTCTAACGGATCCATCCTATGCAAAACAAATTGTTACCTTAACCTACCCGCATATTGGTAACACCGGTGTTAATACCGAGGATGAAGAGTGCGCAACAATCTGGTCAGCGGGTTTAGTTATTCGTGACTTACCGGCATTGGCGAGTAATTTTCGCAGTGAGAAAACTCTCGATGTCTATCTTAAAGAGCGCGATATATTAGGTATTGCCGATATCGATACGCGCAGACTAACACGGATTTTGCGTGAAAAAGGCGCACTCAACGGCTGTATTATGGCGGGTAATAATATTAGCGAAGACGAGGCACTAACGGCCGCACAACATTTTGCGGGCCTTAAAGGGCTGGATCTAGCCAAAGAAGTGACTACAAGCGAACCCTACCAGTGGCAAGAAGGTAGCTGGGCTTTAGGCCAAGGCTTTACAAAACCTGATGTTAGCAAATTCAAAGTTGTTGCTTACGACTATGGTGTGAAGCGCAATATTTTAAGGATGCTTGCCGATCGCGGTTGCGACTTAACGGTAGTGCCCGCGCAAACGCCGGCTGAAGAAGTGTTGGCCATGAAACCCGATGGTGTCTTTCTGTCGAATGGCCCGGGCGATCCAGAACCTTGTGCATATGCAATCTCGGCGATTCAGTCATTATTAAAAACCGATATTCCAGTCTTTGGTATTTGTCTTGGTCATCAGTTGCTTGCATTGGCAGCGGGAGCCACTACCGTAAAGATGAAGTTTGGTCATCATGGTGCTAATCATCCTGTGCAAAACCTAAAAACGGGCCAAGTATTAATTACCAGCCAAAATCATGGATTTGCTGTCGATGAAGTAAATTTACCTGAGAATATCATGGTCACTCATAAGTCTTTATTTGACGGCTCACTGCAGGGAATCGAATTTAACGGTAAGGCCGCATTTAGTTTTCAGGGTCACCCTGAAGCGAGCCCAGGCCCTCATGATGCAGCGCCGTTATTTGATCGTTTTATTGAGCTGATGGAGCGCGCTTAGGGCCTTTATTTATGAAAAGGTTTTATGGCGGGGTTTTATGCAACGGTTCATATAAACTAATTAAGATATTTATTTCACACATTTGATTTCATTCTAGATTGACTATTCAGACTTGACGATATGCCTAAAAGAACAGATTTAAAAAGTATTTTAATCATCGGTGCTGGACCTATTGTTATTGGTCAGGCGTGCGAGTTTGATTATTCCGGTGCTCAAGCATGCAAAGCGCTTCGCGAAGAAGGCTACAGAGTTATTTTGGTTAACTCGAACCCGGCAACCATTATGACAGATCCGGCCATGGCCGATGCGACTTATATAGAGCCGATTCATTGGGAGACTGTTGCCAAAATTGTTGAGCAAGAGCGCCCAGATGCTATCTTGCCGACGATGGGTGGCCAAACCGCCCTTAACTGTGCGCTTGCCTTGCACGAGAATGGTATTTTAGAAAAATATAATGTCGAGCTGATCGGTGCGAATTACGATTCAATTCACATGGCTGAAGATCGTAATTTGTTTGACAAGGCGATGAAGCGAATTGGGCTCGAGTGTGCTCGTGCCGATATCGTACAAAACATGAGCGAGGCCAACGAAGTTCCTAAAAAATTCGGCTTTCCGGTCATTATTCGCCCCTCATTTACCATGGGTGGTTCGGGTGGTGGTATTGCGTATAACTGGGAAGAGTTCGAAGAAATTTGTTTGCGCGGTTTTGATTTGTCGCCCACTAATGAGTTGTTGATTGACGAGTCGTTATTAGGCTGGAAAGAATACGAAATGGAAGTTGTTCGCGATAAAAACGACAACTGTATCATTGTCTGTTCTATCGAAAACTTTGATCCAATGGGTGTACATACTGGCGACTCAATTACGGTAGCGCCGGCACAAACCTTAACGGACAAAGAGTTACAAATTATGCGTAATGCCTCATTGGCGGTATTGCGTGAAATCGGTGTTGAAACTGGTGGCTCTAATGTTCAGTTCTCGGTTAACCCTGAAGATGGTCGCCTAGTTGTAATTGAAATGAACCCCCGTGTATCGCGCTCGTCGGCCCTTGCTTCTAAAGCTACTGGATTTCCTATTGCCCGCGTTGCGGCTAAATTAGCGGTAGGTTATACGCTAGACGAGCTTCAAAATGATATTACCGGTGGTACAACGCCGGTCTCGTTTGAGCCAAGTATTGATTATGTGGTTACTAAAATTCCACGTTTTACCTTTGAGAAATTTGGCGATGCCGATGCGCGCCTAACCACGCAAATGAAGTCAGTAGGAGAGGTGATGGCAATTGGCCGAACCTTCCAAGAGTCTTTACAAAAAGCACTGCGTGGTCTAGAGGTCGGCTCTTCTGGTTTTGAATCAATTGTCGATTTTGATTCCGATGACGCGACCAGCAAAATTCGCCGTGAACTATCGACCCCAGGTGCCGAGCGTATTTGGTATGTAGGCGATGCGTTTCGCTCTGGCTTATCTGTCGATAAGGTGTATGAAGTATCTGCTATCGATCCATGGTTTTTGGTGCAAATTAAAGAGATTATTGATCTCGAGCAAGAACTTGGATCTTATAAGCTAGGCGATATTAGTTCAGAAAATCTTTTATTATTAAAGCGTAAAGGCTTTGCTGATAAACGTTTAGCCTTGTTATTAGGCGAGAGCGAAAAAGCGATTCGCGATTATCGTCACGATATGAATATACGCCCCGTCTACAAACGTGTTGATACCTGTGGCGGCGAGTTTGCGACACCAACCGCGTATATGTATTCCACCTACGAAGAAGAGTGCGAAGCAAAGCCTACCGACAATAATAAAATTATGGTCTTAGGTGGCGGGCCCAATCGTATTGGTCAAGGTATCGAATTTGATTACTGTTGTGTACATGCTGCACTTGCTATGCGCGAAGACGGTTACGAGACCATTATGGTTAACTGTAACCCCGAGACTGTGTCTACGGAATACGATACCTCAGATCGACTATTTTTTGAGCCAGTGACATTAGAAGATGTCCTGGAAATCGTTCATAAAGAAAAGCCTAAAGGTGTAATTGTACAATTTGGTGGGCAAACACCGCTTAAATTGGCACAGGCACTCGAGGCCGAAGGTGTACCCATTATTGGTACTAGCCCAGATGCGATCGATCGTGCAGAAGATCGCGAGCGCTTCCAGAAAATGATCCAAGATCTTGGGTTAAAGCAGCCGTCCAACGCGATTGTGCGCTCGACAGAAGAGGCCATTAATGTTGCCGATCAAGTGGGTTACCCATTAGTGGTGCGTCCATCTTATGTTTTAGGTGGCCGTGCGATGGAGATTGTCTATAACCTTAAAGAGCTTAAGTCTTATATGACCGATGCTGTTCAAGCCTCCGATGACTCGCCTGTACTATTAGATAATTTCTTGAGTGCTGCAGTTGAGGTCGATATCGATGCAGTGAGCGACGGCAAACAAGTCGTCATTGGCGCGATTATGCAGCATATCGAGCAGTGTGGTGTGCACTCGGGTGACTCAGCGTGTTCTTTACCGCCTTACTCCTTACCACAGTCTGTACAAGATGAAATGCGTGATCAAGTAAAACAAATGGCACTTGAGTTAGGTGTTATTGGTTTAATGAATGTGCAGCTTGCCTATCAAGCCGAAGAAATTTATGTCATTGAGGTAAATCCGCGAGCCTCGCGCACCGTGCCTTTTGTGTCTAAATGTATCGGTACATCGCTAGCAAAAATCGCAGCGCGTTGTCAGGCTGGACAAAGCCTCGAGCAGCAAGGATTTACGACCGAGATAGTGCCCGATTACTTTAGCGTTAAAGAGGCAGTATTCCCCTTTAATAAATTCCCAGCCGTTGACCCTATTTTAGGGCCAGAAATGAAATCGACTGGCGAAGTAATGGGTGTTGGTGATACTTTTGGTGAGGCCTACGATAAAGCGCAACTGGGTGCGAAGGCCGCGATTCCTAGTTCGGGCCGAGTATTTATTAGTTTACGTGATTGTGATAAAGCTGACGGCGCTGCGGTTGCTAAAAGCTTTATTGACCTTGGCTTTGAGCTTGTTGCAACACGCGGTACGGCCGAGATGATTACCCAAGCCGGCTTAAAAGTTGATGTGGTTAATAAGGTAGCCGAAGGTCGACCGCATATTGTTGATATGATCAAAAATGATGAAGTAACGCTGGTGCTAAACACGACAGAAGGAAAGCAGGCGATTAAAGATTCTGCCAGCATTCGTCGTAGCGCAGAAAATCACTCGGTTTATTACACGACAACCCTAAGTGGTGGTGAGGCAATTTGCCTGGCCTTACAGGCGCGTCAACAACAAGGTCAGCAAGTAAGACGTTTGCAAGATTTACATCTGCGACTGCAAAAATAATGTTTGATTTAACGACCCGTTAAATTTATTTAAAAGAGAATGTGATGAATAAATTTCCAATGACAAAAGCCGGTGCCGAGGCGCTAGAGGCTGAGTTAGAGCATTTAAAAAAAGTAAAACGCCCAGCAATTGTCGAGGCAATTGCCACGGCGCGTGAGCACGGTGATTTAAAAGAAAATGCCGAATATCATGCGGCGCGCGAGCAGCAAAGTTTTTGCGAAGGTCGTCTACAAGAGATCGAAGCTAAATTATCTTTTGCTCAAGTCATTGATATCGCCACTATTCCTGTTAGCGGTAAGGTTATTTTTGGCTCCACGGTGACTATTCTAAATGTCGATACCGATGAGAGAGTGACTTATAAAATTGTTGGTGACGATGAAGCTAGTGTTAAAGAAGGTAAGATTTCTTATAGTTCACCTATCGCTCGTGGTTTAATTGCTAAAGAAGAAGGCGATGAAGTTACTATTAAAACACCCTCTGGTGAAGTGACTTACGAAATAGATATAGTTAAGTATATCTAATTTTTTTCTTTATAAATTCAAATATAGTTTTAAGTGTTAGATACAAAAAAGCCACAAAATAAGCAATTATTTCGTGGCTTTTTTATATGCTTTAATTATTCATTAAATGGAAAAATAGCGCTTGGGCAGAAGAAATATTAAAGGCTTAATAGAACGCTAACTAAAATAACTAATCATAACGCCTGCCGCGACTGCCGAGCCAATGACACCAGCGACGTTAGGACCCATGGCGTGCATCAGTAAAAAGTTTTGGCTGTTTGCCTCAAGACCAACTTTATTTGATACTCGTGCCGCCATCGGTACGGCAGATACGCCCGCAGAACCAATGAGTGGATTTATTTTTATGGTTAAAAATACATTCATGAATTTTGCCATCAGTACGCCGGTCGCGGTACCGATACAAAAAGCAATAAGCCCTAATACTAAAATGCCAATAGTTTCTATATTTAAAAAGCTCTCGGCACTCATTTTTGCGCCAACACCTAAGCCTAAAAATATAGTCACAATGTTAATTAAAGCATTTTGTGCCGTATCACTTAAGCGTTCAACTACGCCACATTCTTTCATTAAATTACCAAAACAAAACATCCCCAATAGTGGTGCGGCGCTCGGTAAAAATAGAGCGACTAAAAGGAGTACGGCTAATGGGAAGCAGATTTTTTCTGTGCGCGAAACTGGGCGCAATTGCGTCATAACTATTTTGCGCTCCTCAACGGATGTGAGTGCTTTCATAATTGGCGGCTGAATAATCGGTACTAATGCCATATAAGAGTATGCTGAAACTGCGATTGCACCGAGTAGTTCGGGGGCAAGTTTAGTCGCCACAAAAATAGAGGTCGGGCCATCGGCACCACCGATAATTCCAATAGCTGCAGCTTGCATTAATGAAAAATCGACAAGGCCTGTGGAGCTTAAGGCAATGGCGCCTAGCACTGTTGCAAAAATTCCAAACTGGGCAGCAGCGCCTAAAAATAACATTTTAGGGTTGGCAAGTAATGGGCCGAAGTCGGTCATAGCGCCCACGCCCATAAAAATAAGTAATGGAAATACACCGGTCTCTATACCGATATGAAAAACATAATAGAGCAAGCCGCCGGCTGATTCCATGTGTCCTGCCGCATCATAAATGGGCTCGGCATACATGCCTGCACCAGGGATGTTAACGAGTAAGGTGCCCATGCCAATTGGCACTAATAATAAAGGTTCAAATTTTCGAGCGATGGCGAGATAGAGTAGCCCTAAACCAACGAGCATCATAACTGCTTGGCCTGCCGTCAAGTTGGCTAAGCCTGAATCCATTAATAGTGCAATGAGCTTGTCCATGTAATTCCTAATACCTTGCTAATGTTATCTTCAGTTATTTGGTTTTTTGCCAGTAGGCTCTTTTAACTCTTATTAAAGGCTATAGCGTTAACAAGATGTCGCCAACCGATACTGCATCACCTGCACCTACATTGACTTCACTAATAATGCCAGCCTCTGCTGCTTTTATTTCAGTTTCCATTTTCATGGCTTCTAAAATAATCAGAATGTCACCTGGATTTACCTGCTCGCCTACGGCCACATTAACTTTAAAAATATTGCCTGCGAGAGGAGCCGTTACAACTTCACCTGAAGATATATTGTTTTCTGACGCGCTTATATCGCTGGTGCCTTCGGTCACATTGGTCGTGTAAGTCGTACCATTAATACTGACATCAACTTTGCCATCACCACTCACTTCTGCCACATATTTTTTGCCATTTACGCTAACCGTATAGCTTTGCTGGTCGGTGTTATTAGTCGTCGCGGCCGCAGTGCTTGCCTCTATTGCTTGCGGGACTGGCTCGAAGGCATCGGGATTGCCCCTATTTTCAAAATACTTGAGACCAATTTGTGGGAACAAGGCATAGGTTAATACATCGTCTATTTCATTATCGGCAAGTGAAAAGTTTTTCTCGACTGAGAGCGCCTTCAGCTCTGTTGTTAGACTATCTATTTCTGGCGTCAAGAGGTCGGCGGGTCGACAGCTAATTGCTTCACCACCGTCTAATACTTGCGCCTGTAAGTCGGCATTAAATGGAGATGGGGCTTTGCCGTACTCTCCTTTAAGAATAGCTTGAGTTTCTTTCGAGATACTTTTGTAACGTTCGCCAGTGAGTACATTTAGTACCGCTTGTGAGCCAACAATTTGAGATGTTGGTGTTACTAATGGAATAAAACCTAGATCTTCGCGCACACGTGGTATTTCTTTTAAGACCTCGTCGAATTTATCGCTAGCACCTTGTTCACGTAGCTGTCCTTCCATATTAGTGAGCATGCCACCGGGTACTTGTGCAATTAAAATGCGTGAATCAACGCCACGTAGAGTACCCTCAAATTGAACATATTTTTTGCGCACTTCACGAAAATAAGTCGCAATTTCTTCTAGCAGTACAAGATCAAGTTTAGGATCTCGGGCCGTGCCTGCGAGTGCTGCAACAATAGACTCAGTGGGCGAGTGTCCATAAGTCATCGACATTGAAGAAATAGAGGTGTCGACGTGATCAATACCCGCTTCAATGGCTTTTAAAATAGTCATCGATGATAGGCCGGCTGTTGCATGGGCATGCAGTGCAATAGGGATCGATAAAGATTCTTTAAGTTGGGTCACAAGATCGAAAGCATCGTAAGGCGTTAAAATACCTGCCATATCTTTAATGGCTAGCGAGTCTGCACCCATATCTTCTATTTCGCGTGCGAGATCAAGCCAACTTTGTTTTGTATGAACGGGACTAGTGGTATATGAGAGTGTGCCTTGGGCATGTGCGCCCTGTTTTTTAACGGCCGCCATTGTAGTGGTGAGGTTGCGTGGATCGTTCATCGCATCAAAAATACGAAACACATCGACACCATTGGTGACTGCGCGCTCTACAAATTTCTCGACAACATCATCGGCATAATGCCGGTAGCCTAATAAGTTTTGGCCGCGGATTAACATTTGTTGACGAGTGTTGGGCATTGCCTTTTTGAGCTCTCGAATACGCTCCCATGGATCTTCTCCTAAGTAGCGAATACAAGAGTCAAAAGTAGCTCCACCCCAAGACTCTAAGGACCAGTAACCGATTTGATCTAACTTTGCAGCAATAGGTAACATGTCGTCTAAGCGCAAACGTGTTGCAAAAAGTGACTGATGCCCATCGCGTAAAACAACATCAGTGATTAAAACAGGATTAGTAGAGGTATCGCTACTCATAAATAAACTCTCATTTTAGGTCCATTAATTAAGATGTTTTAGCTTGTCTTGTAGAAGGTGAGGTAGATTTGTGTGCAGCCGCCCAAGCCGCTGCAGCAACCGCAGCAACTTCTGCTTCTGCAAAGCCCACTTTGCTATTCTTATTTTTAATAGGGTTAGTAGTTTGTGGGACAAATCGATTAATTAGCGCAGACATAACGGTTACGGCTACAACTAAAAGTAATAGAAAGGCAAAAACAGAGCCCATGCCTAAAAGCATTAATTCGATACTATTTGACCAAAGTTCACTCATTCTAGATTCTCATCTACATTGTTTTTTGATTTTTATTAAATATATTGTAAATCAGAGACTTGAATAAGTCTCTGATTTATTGGTGAAGAAATATGATATGAATCAACTAACAGCGTGTAATAGACTAAAGATTAGTCAAAGCCAAGATACTCTGGGAATGCGACAAGCAATATGACTAAGAATAATTGAATGCAGATAAATGGAATAACACCCTTGTAAATAGTCGTCGTTTTTACGCTAGGTGGTGCGACACCTTTTAGATAAAACAGGCTGAAGCCAAAGGGTGGGGTCATAAAGGAAGATTGAAGATTCATCGCAATTAAAATGGCAAACCAAACCATATTTAAACCCATTACCTCTGCAATAGGTGCCAATATAGGCACAATGATAAAAGCAATTTCTACAAAGTCGATAAAAAATCCAAGGATGAATATCGCCAGCATCGACAGCCCAATAAAGGTCCATTTTTCGCCAGGTAGCCCACTCATAAACTCTTCGACGATAATGTCGCCACCAGAATAGGTAAATATCATCGCAAATGCAGTGGCACCAATAAGCACCGCAAATACCATAGAGGTCACTTTTACGGTTTCTTTACCGCTATCGCCTATCATTTTCAAGTC
>CAXMPB010000279.1:0-5998 GCA_964195035.1 Cellvibrionaceae bacterium
CAGCTGATATAAAACAAAAAACAATCTATGCGAGGCGGAGTCAATGCGGTCACCTATTTTTTATTTTTTTACTTGTTTTTTTATGGCTACTTTTTTGGCTAGCTGTGCAACACCGACAACAGAACCCACACCCAGAGCTAAATCGCTTTATACTTTTATCGATTCAACACTTTATTTTAATGAACGCAAAAGCTCTATCAGCATGCGCGCGCGATTTGACAAAGGCAACAACACACAAATAACAAAAGGTTATTTATTTCAATTTAGAACTATTACAGAACAACCCATTTTTTTAAGCAGTGTTAGCATCATTGCGGGCGGCAAGCGCTTATTTTTAGAAGAAGGGCAACTATTGTTAAGCGCACAAAATAACGTAACGCTGGATCTTTCGCTTGAGGATTCTTTATTTGCAGCAAACTTTTCAAGCGTTCTATTTCAATTTAAGCAAAATAACGTCTCAGAAGTTTTTGTCATTGAATTACATCAACTTGATAACTTTTATCCTAATGAAAGTATTTAGTGATCTTAATATGGGTAACCATCAATAAAAATTAACGCTGCTGATGCTTTTCTAAATTTTCTTTGCGTTGCTTCTCACTTTTCTTTAATAATAAATAACAGGCCCCTGCCCCACCATGGCGCGGCTGAGACGAATGAAAAGCCAACACTGTCTCGATTTGTGGCAACCAATGCGCAATGTGGCTTTTAATCATCGCTGGGGTTTTTCTGCCCTCGCCTTTACCATGCGTAATCAACGCACAGCGTATATCGTTAGCCACGCAATCACGAACAAATTGATACACTTGCAGGCGAGCTTGTTCAACCGATAGGCGATGAAGATCCAGACGCGCATCAATTTCATAGCGCCCTAAACGTAGAGATTTATAAACACCATGCTGCACACCAGCTTTACGATATTCAAGGATCGCACGGGGCTCGAGCATTTCAACTTCGCCATCTGCTAGCGGATCTATTACTCGGGCAACATTAGCAATTGCCGATTCGCGTCGGACAGAAATAGTGGCTTTATCGAGAGACGTTTGCTTGAGTGACTCGCGCCTCTCAACAAGGATTGGCCTTACATCACCCATAGCACTTAAGAAATCTTCGTCGTCTGACATGGGGCACCCTTTGATAAAAAAATACTAACAATAAGCTGCGTCTATTTAAGCGCAGATCATTGAATAAATTCAACATAAAACTTATCGGCAGACATAAAAAAACCACGGACATCAAAATAATAACCGCGGTTTTCATGGCCTACGATACACTTATTTAACTAAACGGTTCTCAATAAGCTCATCAACTACAGAGGGATCTGCCAAGGTAGACGTATCACCCAAGGTATCGACCTCGTTGGTGGCAATCTTACGCAAGATCCGGCGCATAATCTTACCTGAACGTGTTTTTGGTAGCCCCGGCGCCCACTGAATAAGATCAGGGCGTGCAATCGCTCCAATCTCTTTCACGCATAATGCCACCAGCTCTTTTTTCATCTCCTCATGGGGCGTCTCACCTTGCATTAAGGTCACATAGGCATAAATGCCTTGGCCTTTAATATCGTGGTTATAACCCACCACAGCAGATTCAGCGACTTTTGGATGCAGCCCTAGAGCACTTTCTATCTCGGCAGTACCTAAGCGGTGACCACTGACATTTAGCACATCATCCATTCTGCCTGTAATCCAGTAATAGCCGTCCTCGTCTCGACGAGCGCCGTCACCGGTAAAGTAATACCCGGGGTAAGTACTAAAGTAGGTATCAATTGCACGCTGGTGATCGCCATAAATAGAACGTATTTGGCTCGGCCAAGACGCTTTAATGACAAGACTGCCCTCGCCTGGGCCATTAATCTCTTTACCATCGCCATCTAGAATCGCTGGCTGCACACCAAAAAATGGGAGTGTTGCCGAACCTGGTTTTAAATCAGTTGCACCTGGTAACGGCGTTAACATGTGTGCGCCGGTCTCTGTTTGCCACCATGTATCAACAATTGGGCAGCGGCCGTCACCCACTACGTTGTGATACCACTCCCATGCCTCTGGGTTAATTGGCTCGCCAACGGTACCTAAAATACGCAAGGATTTACGCGAGGTTTTGGTTACCCAATCGTCACCGGCACCCATTAAGGCACGCAAAGCAGTTGGTGCTGTGTAGAAGCTTGCCACATTGTGCTTATCGACTATATCCCAGCAACGAGATGCATTCGGGTAAGTGGGCACACCTTCAAACATTAAGGTCGTCGCACCATTAGCCAATGGGCCATAAACAATATAAGTATGGCCTGTCACCCAACCGACATCAGCTGTACACCAATAAACCTCGCCCTCTTGATAATCAAAGACGTATTTGTGGGTCATGGCTGCTTGTAATAAGTAGCCTGCAGTGGTGTGTAATACACCTTTAGGCTTACCCGTCGAGCCTGAGGTATACAAAATAAATAGTGGGTCTTCTGCATCCATCACCTCGGCACGGCACTTGGGTGATGCGGCCTCAACGGCATCGTGATACCAGATATCGACCATATCATTCCAAGCGATGTTAGCGCCGGTGCGCTTAACAACAACACAGGTATGTACATTCGGGCACTGACTTAACGCCATATCTGTATTTGCTTTTAGTGGGACTTTTTTAGAGCCTCGTAGACCTTCGTCAGCCGTAATAACAACCTGGCAATCAGAATCTTTAATGCGATCGCGCAGCGCATCTGGCGAGAAACCACCAAAAACAATCGAGTGAATCGCACCAATTCGGGTGCAGGCTAGCATCGCATAAGCAGCTTCTGGGATCATTGGCATATATATGCACACACGATCGCCTTTTTTTACACCGCGATCTTTTAAAACGTTTGCAAAGCGACAAACGGAGGAATGTAATTCTTTATAGGTAATGTGCTTAGAGTCGGCAGGGTCATCGCCCTCCCAAATAATAGCTGTTTGGTCACCACGAGTTTCTAAGTGACGATCAATGCAGTTTTCTGAAACATTTAACTGTCCGCCATCAAACCATTTGGCAGTACCCTTATGAAAATCAAATTCGCTAACGGTATCCCATGGTTTTTGCCAAGACAAGAACGTTTTCGCCTGCTCAGCCCAAAAACCATCAGGATCTGTAATAGATTGCTGATAGAGCGAGTCGTATTTTTCTTTATTGATATGTGCTTTTTCGGCAACAGCTGGAGGAACGCTATAAACGGACATTATGACCCCATGTATTTATTTTATTAGTAAGGAACGCACAAGACTACTCACTGGCTCGCCATTGCGCAAGAGCAATCAAGTTAGACTTTTGGTGATAGAAGGATTATGCCTAAAAAAAGGCCTTAAATACTGAGTGATATATTATCGATTAATCTAGCGGCCTGGGTATACATTGCGCCCAATATCGTTAGTTCAGCATCGTCGATGCCTGCTCGAATCAAAGTATCGCTACAACAAATTTGCAAATAATCTACGCTAAATCCTGCCGCCTCAATTTGTGCCTGCCCTTCGCCCTCGAGCTTAAGGTAATCTCGCCGGCCACCGCTAATCTCGCCACGAAGCCAACGCAGACTTAACTGCAATTGCCTTGCCTTAGGCCGCTCGACATCTGTGATATACATATTGCGCGAACTCATCGCAAGGCCGTCCTCTTCTCGCACAATATCTCCAGGGATAATATCAACAGCCATACACAAGTCTTCGACCATGCGGCGAATAACCGCAATTTGCTGAAAATCCTTTAAGCCAAAGACGGCTTCATGCGGCTCTATAATATTAAATAACTTAGTGACTACCGTTGTGACACCTTCAAAATGTGTAGGGCGACTTGCACCACACAGTAGGTCCGTCATACCGGGGACTACAACACGGGTTTGTTCAGCCATTCCGTTTGGGTAAATTTCACGCTCGTCGGGAAAAAACAAATAATCACAACCAACACTTTCTAATTTTTGACTGTCTGCATCAAAGGTACGCGGATATTTATCCCAATCTTCATTTAGCCCAAACTGTAATGGATTAACAAAAATACTGGCAACAACAATTTCGCAACGTGTTTTAGCAAGCTCAACCAAGGCTAAATGGCCTTGGTGTAAATTACCCATAGTAGGCACAAAACCAATGCGCTTACCTTGGCTTTTGGCCTCGGACAAAACGTCTCGCAATGGCTGAATGTGATGGAATAACTGCATATTGATCGACCAAATATTATTCAAAAAAATAAAAGGGTGGCGATAATACACCCCAAAATTAGGTTTCTCAAGTATCTATAGAGCGTGATAAAAACCTGAATCATAAAAGCAAACATCTATTTGTTGCCACGAATATTAATCAACAGTGCTTACAAAAGCTTATCTGCATTATCTCGACCCTAAAAACTAGGCGCACTTATGTACCTCACTCATCAAAATGAATCGTACCGATTTGATTGCCACTGGACCGAGCATTTAATTGTTACGGAGACAAGAAGGCCTAAAACATAACAAATGGCAGCTCAACAAAAACGCGGAGGCAAGCAGGATAATCTTAAGGCAGCCAAAAAGGCAACCGTAAAACAGACAGGAATCATCAATAATACCAAGGGTAATTTCGATGATGAAACGGAGCTTTTTATTGCGTTTAAATAGTGACGTTTAGTAAAACCCGATAACATTTTAGCTACTAGAATGAGGCCTTGATAAATCACGACATTAGAAAAATAATGTTTAGAAACAGGGCAAATTACGCATTAGATAATGCAGCGCTTATTGCTAAGGATCCGGCAGGGGGTTGTCATCAAAAAAATTGAAAGTAGCTTATATTGAAATTTTTCGTAAGCCACTGAATTTAAGCTTTTAGTTTTTCACTCATTCTTTTCATCATCATCGACTTGCTCACGCAATGTTTTCAATAACACGCCTTGGCGCTGCATAATATGCTGTATCAAATTTTCGCGATCAAAATCACTCATATCGACAAACTCAACGCGCAGGTAATGCTCTTCGCCCAACACATTACAATCAACTACACAGCCAATGACATTTAGCTTTATATTTGAAGGTTCTAGACGCATCATTAACTTTATTTTTTGCCCCGCCTCTAAAACTTCACCAATAGGGAAGCCAATACCACAGGCACTCACACTTGCCGATTCCACTCGCTGCAACTTCCTCTGAATAATAACATTATCAAGCTCAAGCAAATTCAGCAATGTATCTATTTTATCATTAAGTGCAGTAATAGCTTTGGCCGCTATTGGTGCGCTCTCACCAAGCTCTGATAAAGTCTGACTTATGTCTTCATTGTGCTGTTCGATAACAGTAATCGCATCGATTATAACTTCGTTATGCTCGACCTCGAGTGATTCAAGGGTAGCCTCTTCACCGATAACTTCATAGGCAACATGTATTGCATCAGTAATGCGAAAAAAACGACGTCGGTTTATATCTTTACTCATCAAAACACTTCTTCTGGTTTAAGGTTAAACAAATAATCCGGTTCCAAATCTAGATCGCGTAAAATATCTTGGCCATCTACTTTTAGAATTTCTTTTTCTTCTTCAGAAAGATCTTCACCCAAGCCTTGTCTTATAATAATTTCTACACGTCGATTACGCGCACGATTTACGCTGGTACTATTATCGACTAATGGCTGCGTATCGGCCATGCCTGAGACCTCAAAACGCTTTGGATTGATCTCGTCATTTTTTAACAACTCCTCGGCAACAGAGACTGCACGCGATGAAGACAACTCCCAATTTGAGCGATATCTTTTTGAGCGGCGAATGGGAATATTATCGGTATGGCCTTGCACCTGAATCTTACCCGGACGCTCCATCAACACACCACGCACTTCATCGAGCACATCAGAATAATTATCAGCTAATTCGTGGGAGCCAGATTTAAATGAGCCTTTTTCTCGAATACGAATAATAATTTTTCGTCCTTCGGTTTCTATTTCTATTTCACCGGCAACTATTTCTTTATACAGCGCATTAGCCAGTTGTTGTGCATCCTGTTTAGTTTCTTCAACTAACTCTT
>CAXMPB010000280.1:0-3308 GCA_964195035.1 Cellvibrionaceae bacterium
AGTTCAATTACCCTGAGAGGCCATGAGATTATTCAGCGCACGCGTGATTGGATAATTGCGCAAGGTTACGATGTTATCTATGGCGATACCGATTCTGTTTTTGTCTGGGTGGGTAATGATACTAGAGACGATCATGCTGCCGAAATAGGAAGAGAATTAGCGAGTGGTTTGAATGTTTGGTGGCGTGATAATATTCGAGAAGAGCATGCGATAGAGAGTCACTTAGAAATCGAGTTTGAGACACACTACAGTGATTTTTTAATGCCGACGATACGCGGCTCCAATATTGGAAGTAAAAAACGTTACGCTGGCATTATTAAAAAGTCAGTAGAGCTTGATGGCAGGCAAGTTGTGAATGAAGAATTAGTCTTTAAAGGGCTAGAGGCCGTGCGAACCGACTGGACAAGTTTAGCGAAAGAGTTTCAGCAGACGCTTTATCTAATGATATTTAAGGGGGAGCCATACCGAGAATATATTTGTCAGGCGGTGAGTGATTTACTCGCAAGTCGTTGTGATGGACAGTTGATTTATAAAAAAAGATTTAAGCGTAAGTTGAGCGAATACCAAAAAAGTACACCGCCACATGTTAAGGCGGCAAGAAAGCTATTCGAGTTGAGTGGTGAGCTTTTGGGTCGTGGCGATACTATCTACTACATTATCACTATTAATGGCCCAGAACCTATTAGCCATCAAATGAGTGCTGTTGACTACCAACATTACATCGATAAACAGCTTAAACCTATTGCAGATAGCATTTTAAACTTTGTTGACGATAGCTTTGAAAAAATAACCAATCAGCAAATAGCTTTGTTGTAAATTATTTTTAATAAGGCCTTTAAAAAAATAGATTCGAATATTTATTATGACAAGTTAAATCAATTTTTTTAAGTTAATTGCCCACCTTTTACGATACAAGTATGCTCTCTGAATGATTCAAAAAAACTTGATGATGAGCAATGTAAGGTTCATTGAGAGATGATAAATGTGCGCTTAAAAGAGTCGGCTAAGTGTGTTGATAAAAATGCAGGTGTCAGCTTGATTTATTTAATTATAAAGAATGTCGAAGTGTAAGTGACTATCGACTAATCGTATGCATGTTATTTATCCAATTCTTCGGGCGATAAGTTTAGCTGAGAATACATTGTATCGTTTGCTGCAAGTAAACTTTGGTGCGATGTTGGATATCCCTAATGCGATTGCTAATGATATTTTGTGGCGTAGGCTTATCCATCATTTATAGCAATTAAGCGATGAGGGTTTTCTTGTGGGTTTAGATAAAACAGGCAGCGCTGAGATTGCCTGCAGCTCTAGCTGTTCATCAGGGCTATTAAGTTTGTACGGAGTTATAGCGAGACAGTTTTAAGACGAAATCTGATTGAGACCTTGAAGAAGAAAGGCAAGGTTTATAGTGTCTGCGAGTGGCTTGGTGGTAGCTTAAAAATGTAGGGGTTTATGTCATCGATAGTTAACCCCTAGCCTTTAATTCTAACGATTAAAAGCTGTGTTCGTCCTTTGGAAATACTCCCGATTTAATCTCGCTTGCAAACCCCGCAAAAGCATCCTCAATCGTTAGATAAGACGACAGGAAGTTTTTTGAAAATTTAGGTGGAGAAGGTGTAACGCCGATCATGTCGTTGGCGACCAGTACTTGTGAGTGAGTGTCGGCTCCCGCGCCTATGCCAATAGTAATAATATTGACGTCTTCAGATATTTTTTTTGCAAGCGCCTGTGGCACACATTCAAGTACTAATAAGTCAGCGCCAGCTTTGGCGAGACCCACTGCATCTTTAACAATTTGTGCCGCTTGTTCATCGCTTCTACCTTGCACGCGATAACCCCCGAGTTTATTAACTGACTGTGGTGTTAATCCAAGGTGAGCGCAAACAGGTATGCCTCGATCACTCAGCATTTTTACCGTATCGATTAGCCATTCGCCGCCTTCTAGCTTTATCATGTGCGCGCCGGCTTGCATAAGCAGCGCTGCATTTTCCATTGCGCTTGCCGGTGTTGCATAAGACATAAATGGCATGTCACTAATAATAAATGACTTTTTATTACCGCGTGCGACGGCTCGCGTATGATAAATCATATGTTCGATAGTCACAGGCAATGTGCTTGTATGTCCTTGAACTGTCATGCCAAGGCTATCGCCGACAAGTATAATATCTATCCCAGCTTTTTCAGCGATGGCCGCCATGGGTGCATCGTATAGCGCAATGCACGAAATTTTTTCGCACTCTTTTTTATAGCGATGCAAGCTGTTGAGCGTAATTGTTTTTTCTAGTGCTGGGTTGTGTGCGCTCATAAAGGATGGTCTCATTAAAATGCGTTGTTGGAAAAATTACTGTTAGATTAAATATAGATTATATCTATATCAAAAGTCTTAGGGTCTACAACCTTTTTTAGCGCTACCTTTTACAATAATGTCGATGTGGGATTGTAGTAATGACGTCCTTTCTTGATAGTAAGGATGAAATCAACAAGCTGTTGATAGGATTCTTCACGGTTAACCCAATCAATTTCATTTGCGTTGACAATCAATAGCGGCGAGTTGTCATAAAAATGAAAGAAGCTGGTGTAGGCATCGTTGAGTGTCTGTAGGTAACCTGCATCAATAGTTCTTTCGGCACTGATGCCGCGATGTTTAATGCGACGCAGTAGCGTGTCGGTAGAAGCTTGAAGGTAAATAACAAGATCAGGTTTAGGTGCATCTATAACGAGTTGATTATAAACCTGTTCATAAATCGCCATTTCGTCGTCGTCGAGTGTTGCTTTGGCAAATAAGGGATCTTTATCAATTAAAAAATCAGCAACTCGCACGGGCTGAAACATGTCATTTTGTTTTACGTCATGAATTTGTTGCGCGCGCTGGAAAAGAAAAAATAACTGGGTAGGTAATGCGGTACGTGTCTTGTCTTCGTAAAAGCGTTCCAAAAAAGGATTTTTTTCTGGCTCTTCTAGCAGTGTGTCGTAATTGAATGTTGTCGCTATTTTTTTTGCGAGTGTTGTTTTACCAACGCCAATAGCACCTTCAATAGCCACAAATCGGGGTAAGTTTTTAGCGGTAATTGTGGTTGTAGAGTTAGAGGTAGTGCTTGTGTCCACGGCTATTCCTTCGAGTGTACTAACTGGTTCTTGCGGGCAGATTACTTAGTGCTATTAAATTTAACCATCGAGCTAAGAGTAGTGTGTAATTTATCGTTAATATTTTACAACTTTTTCATGGCTATCGATATTATTCAGTAGATGTAAGTCGCTAGTGTCGCATTTACTTAAGCATTCGCTGACCTTAATGCCCATAGGTAACC
>CAXMPB010000281.1:0-18069 GCA_964195035.1 Cellvibrionaceae bacterium
TTTACATATTCGCAGATAGAGCATGTAGGCAAGGTCACTAGCACAAGCACGACCATACCTTTCTCTTTGGCGCGAGCTGCATCTAACTGCAGATTATCAACCGCCACTATCGATAATTGCTCCGCGTTGCTTTGGCTTGCCGCGAAGCACAACAAAACAAAACATAATAAAAAAAAATAACGCTTGATGATGTGCATATTACACCAGACTAAATCCCGGGTTACCTTTAACATTTTTAAGTTTAGGTTGATTTAATTTTTTAATTTTTACTTCTTTTTCGTCCCTTAAATATTCACTGACAACATCCCAAATCGGCTTTCCTGGCGATTGTGATCCTACTGTTGCCCAGCCTGCGACCTTGTATTTTTTAGTGGCATCTATAATAGTTCCATCATCCAATTGCATATTCGATATTCGACTATTGATCTTTTCCATAGGATCACAGACATAGTCCATTCCTCCAAGACGAACCATGTCGCCGCCTTGTTGATAGTAGGGGTCGAGATTAAACAAATTATCGCAGACATCTTCTAGAATTAATTTAATCTCCTCTCCCGTCATCTCTCGAACATAAGTTTCGGGATAAGTAATGGCTGTTTGATCCATTACATTTTCCATCGTAATCGCCTGTCCTGGTAGCACAGTAGTACCCCAACGAAAACCTGGCGACAGTGCAATTTGTGCATCGCCAACAGCTCGCTGTGCATCACAAATGACTTGGTCAAAGGTGCCGTTAAAGTTGCCACGACGGTATAAAAGATCATCACACACTGCAAGCTCTTCTGATAACTGGTCTATATAAGGTTTACGCACAGTCTCAATGTAGCTGGTCATTTCTTTATCGGCCTCTAATAAATTAGAGAAGATTGGCAATAATTTGTATTGATAGCCTTTAATTTTACCTTTTTGAATGTCTAGATCCATTACACCCAAAAACTTTCCATTAGAGCCCGCATTGGTCACCAATGTTGTTCCACCTTCGTTCTTGACAGGGATTGCTCCTGGTACGCCATCATGTGTGTGACCACCAAGAATAACATCAACACCTGAGACAATTGATGCCATTTTTAAATCTACATCCATACCATTATGCGAAAGCATAACAACGGCGTCAGGCTTTTCATTCACCCGGATATCGTTAACCAACTCTTGCATTTCACTATCGCGAATACCAAAGCTCCAGTTAGGTATAAAGCGCTGAGGATTGGCAATAGGAGTATATGGAAAAGCTTGCCCAATAACGGCTACACGAACGCCGTCCATTTCTTTAATGGTATAGGGTTTAAATGCATGGCCGGTATCAGCATCATAAGCTTTCGCATCATCAAACAATGCCTCTTCGGTTACACGTATATTTTGTGCAATAAATTCGGCGTCAAGCTCATCGACCAAATTGTGAATCTCTTCCTCTTGATAAGTAAACTCCCAGTGGCCCGTCATTACATCAACGCCCAAAATATTACAGGCACCCACCATATCTTTACCACGCGTCCAGTAGGCTGTACCGCTACCTTGCCATGTATCACCACCATCAAGCAGTAGCGACTTTTCAATACCAACTTCCGAGCGCAGTCGGTCAATAAGCGTTTTTAGATGTGCAAAGCCTCCGACCTTGCCATACTTCAAGGCGGCCTCGGTAAAATTAATATACGTAAACGCATGTTGCAGCGAGGGGTTTGATAATGAAAATCTTTCTGTTAAGGCCTTGCCCACTAAGTGAGGCGCTTTACCAAAAGCAGGACCGTAACCCAAATTAACATTGGGCTCGCGAAAATAAATAGGGTTTAACTGTGCATGAGTATCCGTAAAATGCAGCAGACGCGTATTACCAAATTTTGGAATAGCATACGGGTCTTGCTTAGCCGAGCCTGCAAGTGCTGAAACAGGACCTGCAAACATGCCCGCACCAACGGCCATAGTTAATAGTTGATTAAATTCACGACGATTTAGATGCATAATTATATTTCTATTATTAGAGAATAAAAAGTTAGAGTATAAAAAATTATATATAAACTTTAGGTGTCAAAAAGCTTGATAACAAAAAAATCTGATATCAAAGAGTTTGACACTAAAGGGTTTGATATCAAATAAGATTTAGAAAAGCTAGGTGCTAATACATCTTTACCATGATTAACAATTCAGGAAAGTGTACTCATCATCATACTAATTTCTTTAAATATCTCACGCTTCAGAAATATAATCATAAAAATTATTTTCTGAAGCATGACTAATGGCATAAGCAATAGCTAACTATTTACCGAGGGATACGCGACTCCCAAAGATCCGATTCAATTGATGCCTGCTGTACGCTGGCATCGCCTTGAAACTTAGCTTTTTCGCACATTTTTGTCGCTGCCTCGAACTTTCCGGCCTCGATAGACCCTTTAGCTTTTTTAATAAGCTTACCGGTTGTCGTCCATTCCATTTTTACTTTGGCTGCAGCTTTACGTGATGTCTCAGCCGCTTCGCATGCTGCCATTGCATCAGCTTTTGTACCGCCAGCAAATGCGACAGTGTTACCAAAACTAATCAATAAACTCATTGCAGATAACAAGATTGTACATTTTATTATTTTCATTTTACGATCTCCAACACTACTTAATTATTTGCGTGCGCCAGGCCCATTAAGCTCAAGCCCGTTGTTCATATATGCTAAAAAATATTCAAGGTTACGGTATTCTTCACCTTGAGAAGCAAAAGGTTTCGCTCGAACATTTTTATTACAACCGCCAAAGCGTCTCTGTAAGGTTCCTAGCTCTCCCCATTTTGAACGATAAACAGGAAAGTGAGAGGTATGCCCTAATGCCCCACTTAATTTATCCGCACGAACCTTATTACCCGCATTGGACATGTGGCAGTCAGCACAAGAGAAATTTAGCTGGCCTCGCTTTGAGTAAAAGAACTCTTTACCATTTTCATAAGCGGCCATTGCCTTAGGGCTATCCGACGGAATTGATACCGAAATTAACTTTCCACGACCCTGCATGGCAATATAGGCTGAAAGCTGGGCAATTTTTCCTTTTTTATACTTTAATGGTGTTTCTCCATTCGCGGCACGGCAATTGTTAATATCCAATTCGAGGGTAACAACCATGTCTTTCTTGGCATCCCAATTCGGATATCGGCCTCGAATTGAACTTAGGTCGTCACCAAAGCAACTAGCATAGGTTTTTCCATTTTCAAAAGCTGCCTCATAAAGCGCTTCGCCTGCATCAATATCTAATTCATAAGGAGGAAATTCTTCAATCTCTTCCCATTGTGCTTTTGACGCTGGGTCAAGAGCATAGATTCCATCAATATATTCAGCTGGTGCTATATTTGAAAACCGATTAGTAAAAAAATCTGTGAATTTAGCTCGATCTTCTTCAGGTGTGGCTAAGGCCGAGGCGCTAAAAACACACGATGTTATTGCTGTCAGCACTATAGTACGTATCATCTTATTATTCTCCGTTTCTACAGACTAGAAAAATGTATAGTTAAATAAGCCATTGAACATAAGGTTTGTATTAAAATCCTTAATGTATTAACTATTTAACTTTTTTATCTCATTATTATTATCTAACTATTTAATTTTATTTAACGACTACATCAATATTTTCACTTTTACCCGTATTGTCTACCCAGCCAACATTTAAGGTGTCGCCCGTTTTTTTGCCGCCTATCACAACCGACGTATATGGGTTTTTAGAAATAGCGGGGCCATATTCTACAGTCATTAATACCTTTCCAGCAGATTTAACGGTAATCTCTGTAATATGATGAGCAGGTATTTTGACTCCCTTCTTATCCTTACGCAGACCTGTCTCCATAGGGTGCTTCATCAATGTTTTCAGTTCTACAAAGTCACCTTTCTGCTTTGCTTTTGCTTTAATTCCAGCCATTTTAAATGTCCTCAAAAATTATTTCTTCGAAAGAATAGTTAGTCTTTATCCGCCACAGCCGCCAATGGTAACCTTAACGTTTTTACGCGCCGCATACACATTTCCTTCGGATTCAATCAGTGCAACTACGTTTGAGGTTTTACCCATTTTTATTCGTGTTGACACATCAGCTTTTGCGCCCTCACCTAGAATAAAAGAAGCCACCATTGGTGTTGGATTATCCTCAACCAAAATTATGATACGTTTTATATTAGGCAGCGAAGATTCCACACTAATGGGAACAACGGCTCCATTCTCTGCAATATCAGGCGCCTTTAAAAAAATATCACCAGAATCTACAGGGACTACTTTTTCATCAAACAGTGCTGCCATCACCTCATCCACTGAGCGACCTGCAAAGGCATCTTTTGGCCAAGCCGCAAAAGCTTGAGGTGCAGTTAGTAATTGAGCAATGCCCGTCATACCAAGTGCTATTGCCATTGCTGAGCCTTTCAACAGGGTACGTCTTTCTTTATTAATTTTTTGCATTATTTCAGCTCCTAATACTGTTAAAGGGTGAGCACATAAGTAGTTATTTTTTCTATTTCATCTTTGGTCAAAATACCGTGACGACCAAAGGGAGGCATTAACGTATTGGGATTTCGAACAGTGGGATTAGAAATTTGTTCGTACAGCTTTGCTCTATCAGGAAAACGAGCTTTCATTACTATTAAGGGAGGCCCAGTGTTGCCTGCAAGATTTCCGCCCTCCATCGCATGACAGGCTAAACAGTTGCCTTTTTTACGATCAAAGGCAAGCTTTTTACCTTCTGCCACATCGTCAGCCATACTTGTCATACTGACTAACATAAACATTATTACTGCAATTGAGAGAGCTATAAATTTAAAAATAGCTTGAAATTTCACTAATGGATTGTGCATTGATTTTACCCCAAGAATATTTATTTATTGTTTTACTATCTTGTCTAATTACTATACTTTATATTTTTATATATTAAACACCCTATCAGATTGTTCGTCAAGCCTTACAAAAATTTACGCAATAAAATGGAGCGAGCCACTATGAACGTAAAACCATTCATTAATCTTCTTTATAGATCAATAGCTTACCTAACATATTGCCTGGCAACAATTACTATTATATCTTTGAGCTCCTCGGCCTTGGCTAACAAAGCCATACCAAAGTCGTATGAAGATCTAAACACAGCAGAGCTTCAGCAACTTCTCGATAAACATAATGATATTGTCTTAATTGATGTGCGCATGGGCGAGGAAGTTGCCCTTGAAGGAACGATAGATGGCGGGTATCGCAATTACAACATTAGTAGAGGTTGGCTAGAAATACTTATCGATAATCTTGCTCTCACTAAAGACACGCCGATCGTTATGATCTGCAATACCGCTACTCGCAGTCCCCTTGCTGCAATAACCATGGCCGAAATGGGTTATAGCAATGTCTCCAACTACACCGATGGTTTCTATAAATGGCGCGACGCTGGATTACCCGTGCGTGTCTCAGACGAATACATCGGTTCCATGCTGTATCGCAAGCCAATTGAAGTAGCCGATGGAATATGGTCTGCGATTGGCGCTACGGCACCACCCACCTATGAAAACTCAGGACATAATAATAATTTGTCATTCATTATCACTAGTGAAGGAGTTGTCGTTGTTAACGCCGGAGCTAGCTATCTATTGGCTCAAGCTTTACATGCTGAAATCAAACAATTAACTGAACAACCAGTTAAGTTTGTGAGCTTAGAGAATGGTCAAGGTCACGCCATGCTTGGCAGTAACTATTGGCAAGAACAAGGCGCAAAAGTGATAGCGCATGACAATACTGCCCGTGAGATAGAGGCACATGGCTATGAAATATTAGAACGAATGCAAGAGCGACAACGCGATAAATCTATGGGTACTGCTTTATCTAAACCAGATATTACCTTCAGTGATCAGTATCTTATTGAACTGGGCGGTGAAAAAATAGAATTACTTAACTTAGGTGCAGCCCATAGCCCTGGCGACATTGTGGCATGGCTACCTGAGCGTAAATTTGTTATTGCAGGAGACATTGCATTTCATCAGCGACTACTCCCCGTTTTTGATGATACAGATACTGCCGCGTGGATAGAAACATGGGACGCATTTGCAGCACTCGGTGCTGATACTATTATTCCAGGTCACGGAGAGCCAACCGTTCTTAGCGAAGTCGAAAAATACACTGTAGATTATTTAAAATATATACGTAGTGAAGTCAGTGAATTAATAGAGGAAGGCGGCACACTTGAGGATGCCTATAAAATTGATCAGTCGGCATATTCCCACCTAGATACTTTTGATGAGCTAGCAAAAAGAAACGCTGGCAGGATATTTCGCGTAATGGAATTCGAATAATTTAAGATTATTCTGCCGTGATCATTCATCGTAAAAAAATAGAAGCGGCTATTTATTGTTTAAACCAACAAAACGGTTACGTCCCTGATCCTTGGCCTTATGAAAGCCATAGGATCAGAGATCAGTACTTAAAGTACAAACTTCTCAACCGCTAGAGCAATAACACCAATAAGTCCTATAAGGCTCAAAAACTTCCAGGTAGCTACAGAGCTTTCAAGAGTGGCTACGCGATCTTCTAAAGAGGCAGGTTTAGCTGGAGCTTTGGCTACAGGACTTTTATTACCAGAAGGTTTACTGCTGCCAGCGTCTAAAGGAATAACAGATTCAGCCTGAGGACCTTTGTCTGAATCTTTGCCGACGAAATTAACGGCTAAACCCTGACGGATAGGACCATCACCTTGCCATTCAGTTTTGTGAAAGAAAAAGTCTTCGCCGTTTTTATCGTCGACAATAAAGCCGAAACCTTTGCGGAAGTCGTAACGTTTAATAATGCCTTTAGCCATGAGTGTGTCCTACTTAATGTGTAATAAGGTAATGTGATGATCGTAGATTTTGACTCGATCTTTATGTGATTGCCAATAATGGCGCTAATGTATAGTCTTCCTATTTAAGCATCCCCCTCCTTTGTGGCTAGCTCAGCTAAGCAAGCATAACCAGCCAATATACGCCCGGGGCTTGGGCTTAATTCATCCAAAGAGTATAGCTAAGCCTTTGTAGATAGCCATTTCAGTAAGGCTTGTCATCTAACGCAGCAACTCTAACGGCGTAATATTTATTCACAGATTCTGAATATAAATCGCTATTGACTCAAACTAACATCTAAGCCGACGAGCCGCCAGCCAAGCCCTTCATAAATATAACGCTGCTCAAAACTGAGAACTTGCGCTCCTAACTCATAAAAGCCTGCCATTAACATAAAACCTTCATCGTCTAATTTAGCGCTATGCTCAAAAATAGGTTGCTTGTTATTCACTTGATTAAGCAGTGTTATATCCTCTAAGTAAAAGTGCTCAAAGGCTTTTTCAAGTGTATTCAGCGTTGTATTTTTTTGCCAGATAGCAGCTGCACTGTCATAAAGAAGCTGCATATTCTTTTGCTGAAGCGATGTTATAAATACTGACGCCGCCCCTTTGGCCAACCTTAACTGTGTTTGATGATCCGGCAGTTCTCTAATATCTTCATTCTGTAGCGATTGCTCACTACGTATTTGTAGTGAGTAAATTTTCCATTGAGCATCTTCATTGACAAGACTAATAGTCGCCGGCAGTAGCTTATCTTTAGTTTGTATAACACCAACCAAACTACCACGCTTGCTTTTAATCGAACGAGAATCCCAACTAGCTGACTGGTATGTATCTAATCCATTCTCATCAATATATGTAGCAAAAGACTCGCTAGCAATATAACTTTTAAAGTCGCTCGATAAATGTAGTGTTCGCACATTCGCGCTTTTACTGTTGAGTGATCGTAAAAAATCATCTGCAGTGTTAACCAGCACGGCGGTAAAGTAAAAATAAGCAGCGAGCATAAAACCTAAAATACATAAGAGTCCACAAAAAAATGTGGCGATTTTAACTTTATTTCTTATATTCATAGTGTTGCTAATTATAATGCCTATAGTTGATGGGGGCGATAATGCCACACAACTTATTGGCTTAACACCTTATTATCGTATTGGTCCATTTTAGTGCTCTCATATGCACTATATACGTGCAAACCTAATTTAATTTAATTATCGATCTTCGTCACTATAATCAAAAAAAAACATAAGCCATTGATTTTTAAACCAATAAAACATGATTCAAAAGTTGGCAAACATATTGCGTTAGGCTCTACGCATCCCAATATTTAAGGAATCGTTATGGCTTTATTCTCTGTAGTTAACAAGCGCTTATTGCGGCTTTCCGCACTAGTATCTAGCGCTGCTATGCTCTCATTTTCGCCCCTTAGTTTTGCACTTGAACTAGAAAAAACTGATCTTAAATTTGGTTTTATTAAATTAACTGATATGGCACCTTTTGCGATTGCAAAAGAACTGGGTTTTTTTGAAGACGAAGGTCTGGAAGTTGAATTAGAAGCTCAAGCTAATTGGAAGGTACTGCTAAATGGAGTGATTGACGGCCAATTAGACGGTGCGCATATGCTGGCAGGTCAACCACTAGCCGCAACTATTGGGTATGGCACCAAAGCCCATATCATTACGCCCTTTAGCATGGATCTAAATGGTAATGCTATTACGGTATCGAATAAAGTATGGGCTGAAATGAAGCCTAATATTCCCCATGAGAACGGCAAGCCTGTACACCCCATTACAGCTGATTACTTAAAACCTGTTGTCGATTCTTATAACGCATCGGGCAGACCTTTTAATATGGGTATGGTGTTTCCGGTATCGACGCATAATTATGAATTACGCTACTGGCTAGCAGCGGGCGGCATTCATCCAGGCTACTACGCACCCCATAAAGGAGATACCAAAGGCCAGATTGATGCCGAGGCATTTCTCTCGGTTACGCCGCCACCCCAAATGCCATCTACACTAGAAGCAGGCACTATTTATGGCTATTGCGTTGGCGAACCATGGAATCAACAAGCCGTGTTTAAGGGTATTGGCGTTCCGGTTATTACCGATTACGAAATTTGGAAAAACAACCCAGAAAAAGTCTTTGGTATTACTAAAGAATTTTCTGAAAAATACCCTAACACCACAACAGCAGTCGTTAAGGCACTGATACGTGCCGGCATGTGGCTAGATGCCGATAATAATGCCAACCGACCAGAAGCGGTTAAGTATTTATCGAAGCCTTATTACGTGGGTGCTGATTATGACGTTATCGCTAACTCGATGACGGGGACCTTTGAATATGAGAAAGGTGATAAACGCGACATCCCAGATTTTAATGTTTTCTTCCGCTACAACGCCACTTACCCCTACTACTCTGATGCCATTTGGTATTTGACGCAGATGCGCCGCTGGGGACAACTGAGTGACGAAAAAAGTGATGCTTGGTATAAAAAAGTAGCTGCAGATGTCTATAGGCCAGATCTTTATGCCATAGCGGCAAAATTATTAATTGAAGAAGGCGAGGCTGATATTAAAGACTTTCCTAACTTCGCTACAGAAACAGGCTTTAAGCCACCGCAATCTACTTTTATTGACGACATCACCTACGATGGTACAAAACCTAGTGAGTATATTAATAAGTTTCCAATCGGTTTAAAAGCCAATGAAGTTTTATAAGGTTAAATAAGCATTATAAAAAATGAACACCCTACCCACTTATTAAAATAATGGGGCTAGGGTGTTCACTAATTTTAAGTGTTGATAACCGACACTTACTTAGATAGTTATTAGTAGACTTTTATTTGTAAATATTTATTAGCAGACTCTGTTAATAAGTTTTGAATAATAACTAATGAAAAAAAACAGGACATATTATGCTTTCTTTTTTACAATCGTCGCGTCAAGCTTTTAGCGCATACCTCGAAGGTGGCGTAACACAAGATCAAATTGCTAGCATATTAAAAATGATTGGCTTGCCTATTTTAGGGTTTTTATGTTTTTTATTAGTTTGGCAATTTACTGCCAACAATGTTGTAACATCTTTGGGTAGCTTTCCGGGCCCTGCTGAAGTGTCTAGTCAATTTAAAAATTTAATAGTAGAGCATAAAGAGCAACGCGCTCAAGTAGTTAAAAAATATGAGCGACAAAAAATACGCAACGAGAAAAAACTCGCTGCTAATCCCGATGCAAAAATAAAGTGGCGAGATTACAAAAGCCGCATTACCTTTTTTGATCAAATATTAACAAGTTTATTTACAGTAATGTGTGGCTTTATTGTCGCCAGTATTATCGCCATACCCATCGGCATTATTATTGGCCTAAGCGCTAACGTCTACTCAGCTATAAACCCTATTATTCAAATCTTAAAACCTGTATCACCACTAGCATGGTTACCTCTCGTTACTATGGTGGTGAGCGCCGTTTATGTCAGTGACGATCCAGCAGTTTCTAAATCTTTTTTAGTCTCAATGATTACTGTCTCGCTGTGCTCACTTTGGCCCACTATGCTTAACACTGCCGTGGGTGTTACCAGTGTATCTAAAGATTGGACGAATGTTAGCCAAGTACTAAGGTTAAGTTGGTGGACGCATGTACAAAAAATTGTTATTCCCGCCTCCATCCCTATGATTTTTACGGGCTTGCGATTATCTATTGGTATTGCATGGATGGTCTTAATTGCCGCTGAAATGCTCGCGCAAAACCCTGGGCTGGGTAAGTTTGTATGGGACGAATTTCAAAATGGTAGCTCGAACTCTTTAGGTCGCATCATGGTTGCTATTTTAGTCATTGGCATTATTGGATTTTTTCTAGACCGAGTGATCCTTTTAATACAGCGCTTGGTGAGTTGGGATAAAACTGCGGTGATTCGCTAATGTATTAAGCATCCAGTATTAATGATCATATACCTATTAAAAAAGTGTTAAAAATTTACAAGAGAAGCTTATGAACTTTTTAGAAATATCAAAAGCAAGTATCGAATTTCCTACCCCAAAGGGACCTTTTAAAGCGCTAGATAATATTAACTTACAGATAAAGGAAGGTGAATTTGTCTCTCTTATTGGTCATTCGGGCTGTGGTAAATCGACGGTGCTCAATATTGTTGCAGGGCTATATCAGGCAACTGAAGGCGGTGTTATTTTAGAAGGGAAAGAAGTTAACGAGCCCGGGCCCGAGCGTGCAGTTGTTTTTCAAAATCACTCGCTACTACCGTGGTTAACGGCTTATCAAAATGTTGAGCTTGCTGTAAAACAAGTCTTTAAAAAAACAAAATCTAGACAAGAAATAAAAGACTGGATTGAGCATAATTTAGAACTTGTACATATGGAACATGCAATTCATAAACGTCCCGATGAAATATCTGGAGGCATGAAGCAACGCGTTGGTATTGCACGCGCATTGGCCATGCAACCCAAGGTGCTGTTAATGGACGAACCCTTTGGCGCACTAGACGCACTCACACGTGCACACCTACAAGACTCGGTCATGGAAATACAAAATAAGCTAGGTAATACCATCATTATGATTACTCATGATGTTGATGAAGCCGTGCTATTGTCTGACCGTATTGTAATGATGACCAACGGGCCAGCTGCCACTATTGGCGAAATATTGTCGATAGACATTGAGCGCCCAAGAGACCGATTAGAACTTGCAGACAACAAAAAATATAATCAATATAGATCAGAGGTTCTACGTTTTTTATATGAGAAACAAAGAAAAATAGAACCCATTATTGACAACAAAAAAGTTAATGTTAAAAAAGATGATACTCACGAAAAAAAATCTAAAGTTGCTTAATAAAAACTACTTTTTTAGTTTACGTTCAGTCATTTTTAATAAGAATAAATTGACTTTTAGCGTCTTAAAATACTAGCCCCTTAAACACCCGACACATAGCCCATATTTAGCCTTATAGAAAAGGGCGGTCTAGATGACTACCCTTTTTTGTATCAGCACTCTTATTAAAAGCCTATTGAACTAATCCACACGCTGCAACTGTATTTTGTCATCGTATACGCGGACAGGATACGTTTTGATAGTCGCATTAGTATTCTCTAGGCACTCACCTGTTAGTAAATTAAAGTGTTGCTTATAAAGCGGTGATGACACGACAACTTTATCACCAATAGAACCGGTAATACCTCTCGAGAGTACGTTTGCTTTGCCAATAGGGTCATAATTTGAGATGGCGTAAATTGCATTATCTTTTTGCATTTTAAATACAGCAACTTGATCGCCGCCTAAAGATACCGCTACACCGGTTCCCGGGTTCAAATCAGCTGTTTCACAAACACTTACCCAGTCATCAACCATCGTATCTTTTATCATAAAAATCTCACTATTATTTTATATTTTTGTGTTGCAATCATCTCTACTCTAATTACTTACGCAACAATTAATTACCTAGCTATTAATTACTAAACAACAATATTTACAATAAGGTATTTAAAAATTAACCGAGCCCTCTAATTAACTAATTTAACCAGTTCAAGTTTTTCTTCCTCAAAGGCGGGGCGTCGTTGCCCACGCTCTTTAACATAACGTAAGTTATCATCACTATTTGGAGAGTTAATAAAATGGCTAAAACGCTTTAGGCGTTCTTCATTATTAATTGTGGTTTTCCACTCGCATTGATAATTCTCGATGTTAACGGCCATTTCAGCTTCAAGCTCGCTCGCAATATTTAATGAGTCGTCGATAACAACGGCTTTTAAATAATCTAGCCCGCCTTCTAAATTCTCTAACCATACCGATGTGCGTTGCAGGCGATCTGCAGTGCGAATATAAAACATTAAGAACCGATCAATAGTTTGTACAAGAGCTTGTTCGTCGAGGTCAGTTGCAAATAAATCGGCATGGCGTGGGCGCATACCGCCATTGCCACAGACGTATAAGTTCCAACCTGTCTCGGTAGCAATCACACCAATATCTTTGCTTTGCGCCTCGGCACACTCCCGCGTGCAACCCGATATGCCTAATTTAAATTTATGCGGAGTGCGCAGACCTTTGTAGCGATTCTCTAAATTAATAGCTAAGCTAACGCTGTCAGCCACGCCATAACGGCACCATGTATTGCCGACACAAGATTTAGCAGTACGCAAAGATTTACCATAGGCATGGCCAGTTTCAAAGCCAGCATCGATAAGCATTTGCCAAATAATAGGGAGCTCATGCAATTGCGCACCAAATAAATCTATGCGCTGGCCGCCTGTAATTTTGGTATACAGGTCAAACTTTTTTGCGACCTCACCAAGTACAATCAATTTATCCGGTGTTATCTCACCCGCCGGTACCCGTGGCACCACCGAATAGCTGCCATCTTTTTGCATATTACCCAAGAAGATATCGTTGGTGTCTTGAAGCGCAATATGTTCTTCTTTTAGAATATATTCATTCCAGTAAGACGCCAAAATAGAAGCTATTGTAGGCTTACAAATTTCGCAACCATGGCCGCTACCGTGCTTATTTAATAACTCGTCGAAAGTTTTTATTTTGGTGACACGAATAATATCGGCGAGCTCTCGACGCGTATGTGAGAAGTGCTCACAAATATCGTTATTAACCTCAACACCCAGCTTAAGTAACTCGCTGTCGACGACTTGTTTTGTTAAAGCCGCACAACCACCACAACCCGTCGATGCACTCGTGGATGCTTTGATATCACCCATAGTGGTCGCACCAGCTTGTACGGCTGCACATAAATCGCCTTTAGTAACGGCATAGCAAGAACATACGATTGCGGTGTCGGGCAGCGCATCGGCACCTAAAGCAATCGATGTGCCATCGACTGACGGTAAAATAAAGGCTTCTGGTGATTCAGGTAAATCAATCTCATTGAGCATATATTGCAATAAGGTATCGTATTCTCCCGTGTCACCAACTAGCACAGCACCTAATAATTTTTTGTTATCTGACGAGACAATAATACTTTTATAAATCTCGGCATTTTCATCGCAATAGGAGTAGCACTGCGCACCGTCTGTGCGACCATGTGCATCGCCAATACTACCCACTTCAACGCCCAATAGTTTTAATTTGGTGCTCATATCAGCACCAGAAAACGAAACTTTTTCTTGGGTTAATTGAGAGACAGCAGCCTCGGCCATGCGATAACCAGGTGCCACCAAGCCGTAAATAAAATTACCGAGTGCCGCGCACTCACCCACTGCATAAATATCTGAATCCGAGGTGCGGCAATGATAGTCAATGACAATACCACCACGTTCACCAATCTCTAAACCCGCATCACGTGCAAGCTGGTCATAGGGACGAATACCCGCGGAGAAAACGATTAAATCGGTCTCCAAATGTTCACCATCAGCAAAGTTCATTCGTAAGCGATTAGTATTGCCGGCAACAATTTCACTCGTCGCTTTACCCGTATGTATATGCACGCCCAAGGCTTCTATCTTACGACGTAGCATTTTACTGCCACCCTCATCTAACTGAACACCCATTAATGCAGGTGCAAATTCGACAACGTGAGACTCAAGACCAAGATTTTGAAGCGCATTAGCACACTCAAGTCCAAGCAGACCACCACCGACAACAACGCCTTTTTTAACACCTATGGATGACGCTTTAATTCCACCTAAATCATCAATAGTGCGATAGGTTAAGCAATGCTCAACATCTTTACCGGGGATCGGCGGCACGAAGGCATAAGAACCTGTTGCCAATATTAACTTGTCGTAGACAAAGGTGCGGCCTAGCTGTGTTGTCACTGTTTTAGTATTGCGGTTAATCGCTGCAACTGGATCGCCAAAATGCGCGGTTACACCTAAATTTTTATAGTGCTCGCGTGTTGTCATGGCTAGCTCTTCTGGCTTTTTACCATCAAACACTTCAGAGAGATGCACACGATCGTAGGCAGGTCTCGTCTCGCCACCGAGCACCGTAACATCTACATCTAATCCTGTCGCAACTAGTGTTTCTACATAATGATGCCCAACCATACCATTACCGACTACAACAATACGTTGCTTACTCATAAACGACCCTTAGCATTTTTTTCGAAAATATCGAAACCGTTACAGCAATTAAAGTGCCATAAAAAAATGCGATAAAAGCTGCCTTCATTAAATCCTTACACAAAAGGCGTGAACATAGATTTCATCTATCTAGGCCTCTAAATATAACTAAAAAGACGCACTAATAAAGCACTCCAATGGTGCCTAAACATCAAATAAGACCCAATTTGATGCATTAATAATTTTCGGTTGTATTTTTTATATTAGTTATCTCATAACTTATGGCCAATACTGTCTTGGCTAGACGCATTATTTGTAATCTGTTATTTACTGCCATCGCAATAGCGACACTTGGTTTGAAACTTGCTATTACCTTGGCATAAAAAAATTTTTCACCTTGTCGACTTTTATTATCTTGTCCACATTTATCAAGCTATACACACTTATCAATTAGGCGAACACATTGTCAGCTACAGATATTATAAACATGCAACAAGCCACTATAAATAATCTATCTGACATGAGCGAATGGACTAAAACAACCTGCCCATATTGTGGCGTCGGCTGTGGCGTTGAGGTAAAGAGTGCCGATGCGAAGAGCATAAAAGTAAAAAATACAAGTGACCATTTAGCCGAAGAAAATATAGCTAAAGACAATACCGTTGAAATAGATGATAAAACAGAACCACAATTTTTGGTTCGCGGTGACAAAACACACCCCGCAAACTTCGGCCGCCTTTGCTCTAAAGGACTAGCCTTAGCAGAGACAATAACAAACAAAGGTAAATTATTAACACCCAGTATCGATGGCCAACAAGCCACCTGGGATGAGGCAATAACAACTGTCGCCAAGGGCTTTTTGGATACCATTAAAAAGCATGGTGTAGATAGTGTGGCTTTTTACGTGTCGGGCCAGTTATTAACCGAGGACTACTACGTTGCCAATAAATTAATCAAAGGCTTTATTGGTAGTGCTAACATCGACACTAATTCACGCTTATGTATGTCATCCAGTGTTGCTGGACATAAGCGTGCGTTTGGCTCAGACACGGTGCCAAATTGTTATGAAGATTTTGAACTAGCAGAACTGGTCGTATTAATTGGCTCTAACTTAGCGTGGTGCCATCCGGTTTTATATCAGCGCCTAAAAGCTGCCAAAAAAGCCAACCCACAATTAAAAGTTGTTGTCATTGATCCACGAAAAACGGACACCTGCGATATTGCCGACATACACTTAGCGATAAAAGCAGGCAGTGATGTTGCCCTATTTAATGGCTTGCTCTCTTATCTTTCTAACTTTAATTATCTCGACCATGAATATATTAATGCGTATACCAATGATTTTAATGACGCATTAGCCCGCGCACAAAAAGACACGAACACCGAATACGATGAGCGTTTTAATTTTTTAAAAATTGCTAACATTACGGGTTTAAGCATTACTCAAATAGAGGCCTTTTATAAGCTTTTCTCCACAACAGATAAAACCCTTAGTGTCTTTTCTCAAGGCGTCAATCAATCGAGCAGTGGTACAGATAAAGTCAACAGTATTATTAATTGCCATCTTGCGACTGGCCGCATCGGCAGAGAAGGCTCGGGGCCGTTTTCTATCACGGGCCAACCTAATGCCATGGGTGGACGTGAAGTAGGCGGGCTGGCAAATATGCTAGCTGCGCATATGGATTTTCCTGAAGAAGGTAATTCTGAGAGCTATACAGGTTGTAAAACAGTAAGTGACTTGTGGCAAACAAAAAAACTAGCTAAAAAACCTGGCTTAAAAGCGGTAGATTTATTTAATGCCGTAGACGAAGGGAAAATAAAAGCGATTTGGATTATGGCAACCAATCCTGTTGTAAGTATGCCCGATAGCAATAAGATTAAATCTGCACTTAAAAAGTGCCCTCTTGTGGTTGTCTCAGACTGTATTGCGGACACCGATACCACAGCCTTCGCCCATGTATTATTACCGGCAATGGGTTGGTCAGAAAAATCTGGCACAGTCACCAACTCTGAGCGGTATATTTCTCGCCAGCGATCACTTTTACCCGCACAAATTATTACCACTGATGCCTTAAGTAATAATGAAATAATGCAAGCTAGACCCGATTGGTTGATTATCTCTCAAGTTGCACAAAAAATGGGGTTTAAAGGTTTTTATTTTAAAACGCCTGCCGATGTTTTTCGCGAACATGCCACACTCACTAGCGTTAATAATAATGGCTCACGCGATTTAGATATTGGTGCCTTAGCAAATATCAGCAATGAAGCATACGATAATTTTACGCCTGCGCAGTGGCCTCTAACTCCTAGTATTGAAAACAACAACACTGAAAGCAAGCAAACAAACAAAATGAAACGCTTTTTTGCCAACGGTAATTTTTATACTAAAAACAAAAAAGCCAATATGATAGCAGTGCAACATAAAGCGCCTGCGCATGCAGTTAATTCTGATTATCCCATAGTATTAAATAGTGGCCGCATTCGCGACCAGTGGCACACCATGACGAGAACTGGCATTGTCGCAAAATTAGGCGCGCATTTGTCTGAACCCTTTCTTCAGGTTCATCCTCATAATGCTGAAACCTTAGGCTTAAGCCATGGCTGTATTGCTGAAATCAAAAGCAAATGGGGGCAGGCCAAAGCACGTGTTGTTATCACCAACAATGTAAGGTTAGGCGAGTCTTTTATGCCTATTCACTGGGGTCAAACTCACGCATCCGATGGACAAATATGTGCCTTGGTCAGCCCCGATGCCGACCCCGTATCCGGGCAGCCAGAATTAAAACATACGCCGATTAATATCGAACCATGGGAGCATCAAACTACTGCTATTACCATCTCAAAAAAAGAGTTAGATAAAAAATGTCTCGATACTTATTTTGACTACTGGGTAAAACGCGAGATAGACAGCGGCTATCTTTACTACTTAGCAAGCAGACAAAAAAGCGAAGAGATAATCGCTGTATTACAAGAAAACCTACTCTCTGTTATGGGGATTAATATTAAATTTCATAACAAAAAAAAGAGTGTTTATCGCAGTGCAAAAATAGTTGATAAACATTTATTGGCAGCTTGTATCGTAGCACCAAGTATCAACAATGATGACTATGCATGGCTAGATACATTATTAGCTAAAACGCTAACCACAGATATTCAACACTCGCTACTGAGTGGGGTGGCAAGAGCATCACTCCTGCGCGGCAAGCAAATTTGTGCCTGCAAACAAGTGGATGAATTAACGATTAAACAAACCATTCAAA
>CAXMPB010000282.1:0-11507 GCA_964195035.1 Cellvibrionaceae bacterium
ATAGTCGACGTGTAAAATCGAGTCCATCACCGCCAGATGCCAAGCCCAATATTGGCTCAGCATGATATTCAAGCGGCATTTCGGCTAGATCATTGGCATCAACGTAAGGCGGGTTAGAGACGATCAGATCAAATTCTTGCCGGGGAATATCGGTAAACAGATCGGAGATCACTGCACTAACTCTGCTCTCTAATTGATAGCGCTCGATATTTTGTCTTGCAACGTCAATGGCTTCAGCAGAAATATCACTCAATACAACTCGAGAATGCTCTATATATATAGCACTCGCAATACCGATGCAGCCACTACCGGTACAAAGATCTAGAATGCTTAATGGTTTTGTTGTCTCAGTTTTAATTTCGCCGTTTGTGCTGCTGTCAGTTCCAATTTCAATGCCACTGTCAGTGCAATCATTAATCAAACTAGCATCTATCCATGGATCAAATTGTAGATTAATTAATTCCGCAAGGGGCGAGCGCGGAACCAGCACATCGGGATTGACTATAAAGGCAAGTCCAGCGAACCATGCCTCACCCGTTAAATAAGCTGCAGGTATACGCTCTTGAATACGACGTTCATACAAGGCCATAATGGAAGCGTAATCACGCTCAGACACGATTTGTTGTAATACAGACTCTTCAGCGTCCCAAGTCAGACCTAACTGATAAAAAACTAACCACAGGGCTTCGTCGGCAGCATTATCTGTGCCGTGCCCAAAGTACACCTTGGCTTCAATAAATAATGTCTCGCCTATATCAATACAGTCTTGGATTGATTGCTGTTTAAATGAGGCGTATTTAATATTCATATTTAAGGTTCATAGGATAGGATAATCGGCAGACAAGATACTAACCCTTATTGTAGATGAAAGCGTGACTATTAAAGAGTTGAGCTGAAAGAGTGCTGATGAAAAAGTTGAGATACATAATTTTAAAAAAAATATGTATTAAGAAAATAGAAAATTTTGCACTTCGCAGGCTACAGCTTCAGCTGAAGACTCCATGTGAAGATAATGTCCGTCCTCAAACTCTTTACAAATCGCACCTTTATCCAACAACTGCCTAAACTGAAGTGCATAATCCGTATCAACTTGGCTGTCATTAAGCAATTTTGTAAATTCTTCTTCATCAACATCTATTTTACACTTGTCACGTAGCCCCTTAGTCGCGAGGGCTAGCAATGTTTTTGCCGAGATGTTATCAATACATGCGCTAATTTGCTCTTTGGTTAACGCAGCCATTGACGGCGCCCATAATTTACCATCGCCATGCCAGTGATAACCTTGCGGCAACTTAGTCAAGCCACGAGTCGCTAGACGCTCGGCAGTTGGCTGCATTAATTGTCCGAATTCACTTTGGCGACGCGCATAAATTGCATCTTCATAGGTTTTATAACAGGAGAGTTTTCTCTTCAGGCGGCGCTTCATTTCGCACACACTATTTTGCATGCGGCTTGGAAGCTGTTCGGCTGCAACAGGAAAGGGCCCCAAGGCATCGAGCAAAACTAAATGAGAAATTCGCTCAGGAAAGACAGAAGCTGCTAGCAATGACATCATTGCACCTCGAGAATGTCCAATCAGTGCAAATTCTTGCCACCCCATCTGATCGGCCATTTCAAAAATAGCCATGATTTCAGACCAAACAGGATAATCACTTAAACCCTGATAACGGTCGCTATGGCCATGCCCCGCAAGATCTGGAGCCAATAGATGCACATCTGCTAATTGTGTTGCTAGCACATCAAAACTGGCGCTATTATCTAGCCAACCATGCAAGGCTATGATGGGTAAGCCATGTTGCTTACCCCAAAGTTGTCCCGTATATCGGAAATCATTAAATGTAAATTCGATATCTGTTGATGCTGCCTGCTTAGTCATCATATTTAGCCTTAAAGCCACGCCTAAATTAAATCTAATTTCCAGGTTGGTGCAACCACGCGAGTTCACCACAACCCGCTATAAACAACTCCGATTCAATACAAGCAACAGCGGCTGTGTTCATTCGATAACGACCCGGTTCGAGATCTGCTAACTTGTTAACTAATATACCCACTAGAGGCTGATGGCTCACTAACAAAATGGTTTTATCCGTTTTATTTAGTGCTTCCACAACATTATCAGGATTATTTGTAGGCGTTAAAAAGTCGCATGTCACAATTTTTTTGTTGATTGCTTCACTCACTATGGCTGCTGTTTGCTGAGTACGAATATAAGGGCTTGCCCAAATCTCATCAGCCGTTGCAAAACTATTCGCACAGCGCTTAATCATAGAGGCAACTTCTTCTCGACCATGATTTGTTAGTGCGCGATCAATATCTTTTGCTGAAAATGTTGTGGCTTCTCCGTGTCGCATAATAAAAACAAACATGACTCAAAACCTTTTATTTATCTAGATCAACATTCTCTGATTCAGGCCAATCAGCAAAGGGGAATGGCTTATCGTCTGTATTGTAAGTTAAGAAGCGCAGCACCTGAAGAATAAAACGTGCGACACTACTGCCGAAATCTCTCAATTTATCGTTACCTTCACCGGCTATTAATGCCCAAAAAAACTGTAGAACAACCAGTGCAACAATCAGATAACTAACAACACCGAGTATCAAAAGAAACAACACCATAAAGGCAAAGCGTAACCAATGATCTACGGATAATAGGCGATCTTTCCATGAAGGTTCGACAGTTTCGATTATTTCTGCCTCAACATTTTCTGCATCAACAATTTTAATATCTTCATTCGAGTTTTCACCTTGATCATCTTGAGATTGTTTTGTCATCGTATTGCTCCTGTAAAATCGACATCACTATTTTGTTCACTAAGCATTAACTGATCAATAATACTATCCGCAGAAGCGCCTTCAAACAATAAAGCATAAAGTGCATCTACTAATGGCATCTCGACATTTAATTCTTGTGCTTTTGGTTTAACTAAACGAAGGGTATTCACCCCTTCGACAACTTGTCCAACACTCTTCATAGCCGCTGTTAAAGATTTACCTTTACCCATAGCATAACCCACCCGATAATTGCGGCTTAGATTAGAATTACAAGTTAGAAATAAATCTCCGACACCCGCTAGACCTAAAAACGTCATTGGGTCTGCACCCAGCGCATGGGCAAAGCGCCCCATTTCTGAAAGTGCACGCGTCATTAACAAAGCCAGAGTATTTTGGCCGTAGTGACGCGCTTGTGCCATACCAACAATTAAGGCATAAATATTTTTTAAAGCACCGGCTAATTCAACGCCATAACAATCATGGCTTGAATAAATACGGAACAAGCCTGAACCCAAAATATCTTGAACCTTTTTAATCAGTCCATCGTCAACACTCGCTATAACAGAACCAGTTAACTGCCCTTGAATCATTTCTTTAGCAAAGTTAGGCCCACTTAATACACCGATGACATTACTAGGTAATTCTTGCTTTAATATTTCACTCATCACTGTAAAGCCATCGCGTCCAATACCTTTAGTCGTACTGACGACACCCATGGAATCTTCTATAAAGGGACGAATAGCTTGAATAACTTCACGAAAAGATGAACTGGGCACCGATACAAAAACAACATCACAGCCACTAATAACGGCTTCTAAATCACTGCTAATAGTCAGAGCCTGGGCTAACGAGTGCCCGGGTAAGTAGCGCTTATTTTCGCGAGAGGATTGTGCATCAACAGCACGCAGCTCGTCTCGCATCCATAAACGTGTTTCAGAATGATTAGTCGCCACTACATGCGCAAGCGCTGTCCCGAAACTTCCACCACCAATAACGGCAACTTTATGATCTTTTATAATCGTCATATATTAATCAATTTTTGAATAAATGATAAGAACTTATAAGCCATCATACCTTGCAACGCTAATGAGATATAGCTCAGCTAGCTTGTGACTAGAACACGGCCTAACAGCAGGCATTAAATACAGCATCTAAAATAAATCTAGATATAAAACTCTACACAAATAAAAAAGCTTGGCCACTGATTATGGCCAAGCTTTGCTGTCACTTTCTATCGTCAAAAGCCTTTTCAACACTAATATAGCTTGTGCATTGCTATTATCTAGAAGGCTTTGGCTGTTAGTAAAACAGTGCCTGTAATTAGTTAGAAAGCTCTAGCAATAACTTATTAAGACGCCCCACATATGCAGCCGGATCTTCAAGTTGCCCACCCTCCGCAAGGTTTGCCTGATCAAACAGAACACTGACCAAGTCGGCAAAACGCTCCTCGTCAGCTTCTTGATCTAGCTTTTTAACTAATGGATGCTCAGGGTTAAGCTCGAAAATAGGCTTACTATCAGGCACATCTTGGCCCGCCTGCTCTAGCATTCTGCGCATTTGCGCACCCATGTCCGCCTCACCCACCACAACGCAGGCAGGTGAATCGGTTAAGCGGTTAGTCAAGCGTACTGACTCTACTTTATCGATAAGTGCTTTTTGACTGCGCTCGATTAAACCTTTCAGCTCTTCGTTAATTTTTTCTTGTTCTTTCTTTTCTTCTTCGCTATCAAGTTCGCCAAGATCGAGTGCACCACGACCTACATCTTGTATTGTTTTGCCATCGTAGTCGCGGAGATGACTCATAGCCCAATCATCAACTCGGTCAGAAAGTAATAAAACCTCTATACCTTTTTTACGAAATACTTCAAGGTGAGGCGAGTTTTTTGCCGTGTTAAAATTTTCCGCAGCAACATAATAAATTTTATCCTGCCCTTCTTGCATACGCTCAATATAACTATCGAGTGATTGGTCTTGTACTGGCGTATCTACATGCGTGGTTGCAAAGCGTAGTAGTTTTGCAATTTTTTCTTTGTTAGCAGAATCCTCGCCCGGACCCTCTTTAAGCACTTGACCAAACTCTTTCCAGAATTCGTTATATTCCTCTGGTTTTTTCTTAGCCATTTTACTGAGCATGTCTAATACACGCTTAACGAGCGCAGAACGCATAGCATCGACATTAGGATCTTTTTGTAAAATCTCACGCGACACATTTAACGAAATATCGTTTGAATCAACCACACCTTTGACAAAGCGTAAGTATAGTGGCAAAAACTGCTCTGCTTCATCCATAATAAAAGTACGCTGTACGTACAATTTTAGTCCGCGAGCGGTATCGCGGTTGAACATATCAAAGGGTGCTTTTTTAGGAATAAACAAGAGGCTGGTATAATCCAATTTACCTTCAACGCGGTTATGGCTCCAACTTAGTGCATCACTATAATCATTAGATACATACTTATAAAACTCTTGGTACTCTTCATCTTTAATTTCACTGCGTGAGCGTGTCCACAGTGCCGTTGCGGTATTAATCACCTCATCTTCAAAGGTAGTCGTAGGCTCTCCCGGCTCCTCACCTTCGGCCACTTCGGGCGCTGGCGTCGTTACTTCTTTTTGCATAATAACGGGTAGCGAGATATGGTCGGAATATTTTTTGATCACCGAACGTAGGCGCCAGCCGTCGGCAAATTCAATAGCATCTTCTTTTAAGTGTAAAACAATGGTGGTACCGCGAGTCTCTTTTTCAACGGTTTCTATCGTAAAGTCTGCATCACCAACACATTGCCAATGCGTACCCTCTGACTTGTCTGCACCGGCACGACGGGTAAACACTTCAATATTATCGGCAACAATAAAGCCCGAATAAAAACCCACACCAAATTGACCAATCAATTGTGAGTCTTTTTGCTGATCGCCTGACAACTGCTCCATAAATGCAGCCGTACCCGATTTAGCAATCGTTCCTAAATTAGTAATCACCTCTTCCCGACTCATGCCAATGCCGTTATCACTAATAGTGACTGTCTTGGCACCTTTATCAAAGTCGACACGAATAGCGAGCTCGGAGTCATCTTCATAAAGACTAGTTTCCTTAAGCGCTTCAAAACGTAACTTATCAGCTGCATCAGAGGCGTTGGATACTAATTCACGCAAAAATATTTCACGATTTGAATAAAGCGAATGAATCATCAGTTGTAATAACTGTTTTGCCTCAGCTTGAAAGCCAAGAGTTTCTTTTTGGTTAGTCTTTGAATCAGCGGTCGTAGTCACGATAGCTCCTTGTATGAATGACAAATAATAAAAAATAAAGTTGATGAGGCTATCTATCAATACTGCAAGCACTCATCAATTTAAGGTAATTGATTACCAGTACATATTGGGGGGGTATACAATATTTTCAAGGTCTATATTATGTTGTCAAAACATGAGATCAAAATATTACCTACGTTAGAGCAACTTAAAATCTCTCCAGAGGTGTGTTATTCAGTACTTATATTCAAAACCGCGGGTTTTGCTCGTGTTTTCTGCGTTATTTTGGGCAAGTAATGCCATTGTAGGGCGCGCGCTCAAAGATCACGTTGACGCGATTGATATGAGCCTTATTCGCTGGACATTGGCTGTTTTAATTTTATTGCCGTTTATTTATCGCTCGATTCAATCCGAATACATCATCATTTTTAAACATTGGCGTATTATTAGTATTTTAGGCGTACTTGGAATTGCTTGCTTTCAAGTATTTTTATATTTAGCTCTACAAACGACAGCGGTTGTTAATGCCCTGCTATTACTATCTCTTTGTCCTATTTTAATCTTTATTGGCAACATGGTATTTTATCGAGAGCTGCCATCGGCTAGAGCCTGTATTGGTATTGTAATTTCTCTATTAGGGGTCTGCGCTGTTATCTCGCATGGAGATATTGAAGTATTACAGAACTTTGCTTTCGGTATAGGCGATTTTTGGATGTTACTCGCAAGCACAACATGGGCTGCATATTGCATTGCGTTGCGAAGTAAACCCAAGGCTATCTCACAACTTCACATGTTATTCTCAAGCGCTGTTGTTGGGGCGTGTATACTTGCTGTCGCCGCCCTTGTGATTGACTCTACCTCTGTTGTAGCTGCCTGGGACACCTCTATTTATTTATCCTTAGCTTACCTTGCGGTTGTGCCTTCCATTTTGGCTTTTATTTGTTGGACTCGGGGGGTTGAGCTCATAGGTGCAAATCAGGCGGGCGCGTTTCTTCATTTAATACCGTTATTTGGCGCTTTTTTTTCTTTCATCTTACTTGGCGAGCAATTGGCGCTTTATCACCTACTAGGGGCTTTATTGATATTTGTTGGTATCGCACTCACCAGCAATAGAAAATCCGACAATAAAAAATAAAGACTCGCTTTTATATACATAGAATAACCAACACAGGCAATGACATCACCGCAGTCTAAAGCTATAATCAATCATCAAATAAATTTGTTTAATCGGAGATTACAATTAATGAATCTTGAATATTATATTATTAATGGTCGTGGTGACGGCGGCTCAAAGTTTCAACTTGCTAAGTTACAAGACGATACAGGTAATAACTTTAAAGGCCAATACGATATGTCGCGCCAATTTTCTAGCATTGATGAAATGACAACATATATTGCCGATGAAGTCGTTAAAAAATCAGTTAGCGATATCTCCTTGAAGGCAATGAACATATAAAGTTGTTCATAACTATATATTGATAAACTAGCCTCAAAAGATTAAGTAGGTGTTATTAATGCAAAAAAAGGGTGCTACAAGCACCCTTTTTTTTTATTTTAAATAACGACTTAAAATAACTCTTTAAATAATTATATTTAATCGCTAGCTCATATAATTAACTATTTAAAATAGAATAGACAATCCGTAAACCATAAATCCAAGGCTAACAACAATTGCAATTATTGTTATCAAGTTTTTAGGTAGTCCAAATTTTGCGGCATAATCACCATCTATTTGCCAGCCGGCTAATACTGCATTGATGGTACTAAAAACTAAGACGACAGCCAAATACAAAGTAAAGGCAAAGCCCGTAAAGTATTCGTTAATAGAGGCATAACTCAGACCATCGTCAACCATCAGCATGCATATAAGACCGATACCGAAACTAATAATTAGTGCATTAGATAGGCGCTGAAAAATCCATTGCTTAACACCATTATTCATTAAGCCCATACTAATACTCCCGCCAACAAACCTAGTACAATACCAACAAGAATAGCGCCCCAAGAAAGTCGACTGCCACCTTGAAGATCTTCACAAAAACCAAAGTCTTGAATAATATGTTTTGCGGAGGCTAGACAATAATAAGCAAAAGCCGTTAGAAAACCCCAAGTCACAAACTGCAATAAAAAATTGCTTTGCATCGCTTGCGACATTGATGCGTATTCTTGTTCTGATCCTAAAGCATAACCCAATAATACCAGTAAGAAACCTAATCCTACCCACGTAATTACTGCAGTTATACGGTGCAGAATAGATGCTATTGCTGTAATTGGAAAACTCACGGTACTCAGATCCAAATTAACAGGCCGTTTATCGTTCATTTTTTTCCTCCAACAAAAATAGATCTGCATAATACCTGATACTGTCAGGTATTATGCAATTTTTTACTACCAGCCAGTAACTTCTTTTAAAGCGCTGCCGATATCCGCAAGACTACGAACAGTTTTAACACCGGCATCTTCTAGTGCTGCAAACTTCTCATCTGCAGTGCCTTTGCCGCCAGAGATAATAGCACCCGCATGTCCCATTCGCTTACCTGCAGGAGCAGTAACACCGGCAATGTAGGAGACAACAGGTTTAGTGACATTGGCTTTAATAAATGCTGCGGCTTCTTCTTCTGCCGTACCACCAATTTCACCAATCATTACAATGGCTTCTGTTGCTGGATCTTCTTGAAACAAGGCTAAAATATCAATGAAGTTTGAACCCGGAATTGGATCGCCACCAATACCAACACAAGTCGATTGACCAAAACCGTAATCAGTCGTCTGCTTAACCGCTTCATAGGTCAATGTACCCGAGCGCGAGACAACGCCTACTTTACCCGGTAGATGTATATGTCCTGGCATAATACCAATCTTACACTCACCTGGTGTAATCACGCCTGGGCAGTTAGGCCCAATCATACGCACACCCTTTTTATCAACGTATTCTTTAACCACCAACATATCCAATGTAGGAATACCTTCGGTAATTGTAATAATTAACTCAAGGCCAGCATCAGCTGCTTCAATAATAGAGTCTTTACAAAATGCTGCGGGTACATAAATAACGGTCGCCGTGGCACCCGTTGCCGCCACCGCTTCTTTGACAGTATTAAATACAGGCAGGCCAAGATGGGTCGTACCACCCTTACCGGGGGTGACACCACCAACCATTTGAGTGCCGTATTCGATCGCTTGTTCAGAGTGAAACGTACCGTTAGATCCGGTAAAACCCTGACAAATTACTTTGGTATTTTTATCAATTAAAATAGACATTATTTGCCCTCCGCAGCAGCAACAACTTTTTGTGCTGCGTCTGTTAATGATGTAGCGCTGACTAGGTTAAGTGAACTCGCATCTAATAATTTCTTACCTGCTTCTGCGTTAGTTCCCTCAAGACGAACCACCACCGGCACTTTGACACCAACTTCAGCTACCGCACCAATAATACCTTCAGCAATCATATCGCAACGCACAATCCCGCCAAATATATTAACTAACACTGCCTTCACATTGGGATCAGATAAAATTAATTTAAACGCCTCTATTACACGCTCTTTAGTTGCACCGCCGCCAACATCCAAGAAGTTAGCAGGTCGGCCACCGTGAATATTAACGATATCCATAGTACCCATTGCAAGACCAGCACCATTAACCATACAACCGACGTTACCGTCTAATGCAACATAATTAAGCTCGAAAGATGCCGCATGAGCTTCGCGCTTATCTTCTTGTGAAGGATCGTGCATCGCACAAATTTTTGGCTGACGATAAAGTGCATTACCATCGATATTAATTTTACCATCCAGGCAATGCAAATTACCTTCGGAAGTGATGACGAGAGGATTAATTTCCAATAAAGCAAAATCAAAATCTTCAAACATTTTAGCAAGACCTAAAAATATTTTAGTAAATTGTTTTACTTGCGATGGGTTTAGACCCAATTTAAATGCTAGCTCTCGACCTTGATATGGTTGAGCGCCAACCAAAGGATCAATAATTGCACGTAAAATCTTTTCTGGCGTCTCTTCTGCAACTTTTTCAATTTCGACACCACCTTCAGTGGATGCCATAAAAACAATACTGCGAGTCGCACGATCGACAACAGCGCCAAGATATAACTCTTGATCAATATCGGTCAATGTCTCAACAAGAATCCGGCTAACTGGCTGACCGTGCTCATCAGTTTGGTAAGTAACTAAATTTTTACCCAACCAAGATTCGGCAAATGCACGCACCTCTTCTTTTGAATCGACAAGCTTTACACCACCCGCCTTACCACGACCGCCTGCATGAACCTGAGCCTTAACCACCCATTTATCACCACCTATGGTATCGGTTGCCGCTACTGCTTCTTCGACCGTTGCTGCTGCAACACCTATCGATACTGGCAAATTGTATTCAGCAAATAATTGTTTTGCTTGGTACTCATGCAAATTCATAATATTTTCCGTTTTTGGTTTTCTGTTATTAAAAAATAGACAGATACATGATTAAAAAAAATAAATAATATTTCTAAATAATGCAATTTTAAAAAATAGAATTATCAATTTATTCATTTATGTTTATAAACATTACTATTTAGTTATGCTCATTTTTTTCTTTTTCGATTGGGCATATGAATAGCATGACCATTTACCGCCAATGCAGCTTCTTTAACCGCTTCTGAGAAAGTAGGATGACCAAATACTGTCATACCAATATCTTCTGCGGTTGAACCAAATTCCATTGCAATGGCAATTTGTTGAACAAGATCAGAAGCACTTGGACCCACAATATGGCACCCTAGAATTCGATCTGTTTTTGCATGAGAAATTATTTTCACCATACCATCTTGACTATCAGCGGCAACTGCACGACCGACTGCTAAGAAAGGAAAAGTACCTACTTTATATTCTTCGCCGGCAGATTTTAACTGCTCTTCTGTCTGGCCTACCGAGGCAACTTCTGGATAGGTATAAATAACATTTGGCACAACATCATAATTCATCATGGCTTTTTGACCAGCAATACGCTCTGCAACAATAACACCTTCTTCTGATGCTTTATGCGCAAGCATTGGACCACGAACAATATCACCGACAGCCCAAACACCAGGCACACTAGTCGAGCAATTCTCATCTACGAAAATAGAGCCACGTCCATCTAGTTGAACGCCGCTGTCGTCGTTTAATAAACCTTCGGTATAGGGACGACGACCCACACAAACAATTAACTTATCAAAGGTTTGCTTTTGTTCGTTACCGTCTTTATCTAAATAAGTAACCTCAACTTTTTTACCCTTGATCTTAGTCCCAGTAACACGAGAACTCAGACGAATATCTAGACCTTGCTTTCTAAATATTTTCTCAGACTCTTTGGCAATTTGTTGATCCATAATAGAAAGAAAGCTATCCATCGCCTCAAGACATACAACCTCAGAACCTAGACGACACCAAACACTACCTAATTCTAAACCAATAACACCAGCACCAATAACACCGAGTGTTTTAGGGACCTCGCTA
>CAXMPB010000283.1:0-9430 GCA_964195035.1 Cellvibrionaceae bacterium
AACACCGCCACCTATTAAGTAGCCGCTGTGGCGACATTATTTCAATAATGTCGCCAATCAATTTTGGCGTTAGGGCAGCAAATTAATTAAAGAGTTAAGGCTCAAGTAAACGTTTGTAATGAAGCTTGGGGTTATTTTCGAAGTCACAATCTACGCTTAACAACTAGTTGTATAAAGGTTTAAGGTAATGATTAAAAAGTTTTATAAAAACAATTCAACTCCCGTGCTGTGTGTGAAGTTATGTGCGACGGTTGTCGGTATGTTTATTTTTGCTATTTTTATTATGCCGCCTATGTATACATTGTTTTGTGATATTACCGGCCTTAATGGTAAAACCGGTGGCAAATATGACGAGACTCAAAATAATTTTGGGGTAGATACTAGCCGCGAAATTAAAGTTCAGTTTATTGCCAACAATAACGAAGCTATGCCCTGGGAATTTAGACCCATCGATACGAGTATCGTCGTTCATCCCGGTGAGCCTGCGGTCATTAAATATTATGCTCACAATCCAACTGATAAAGCGATGACCGGGCAGGCAATACCAAGCTTGGTGCCTTATAAGGCAGTTAGTTATTTTCATAAAACAGAATGTTTTTGTTTTAACTCGCAGCCCTTACAAGCAGGCGAGAGTGCAGAGCTTGGTTTAAGCTTTATTATCGATATTGATATTCCAAAATATGTGAAAACAATTACCTTGTCTTACACCTTATTTGATGTCACCGAATCACTACAAGAAACGCAAACAATAGAAAAAGTTACACAGATTAAAAATGTACCAGCGACAATAGCGCTGGCTTCAAACAATTAAAATTATTTAAATTTTATAATTAAATAGTATAAAAAGAAAAACGGAGAATTTTATGGCGGGCGAAGGTACATACTACGTTCCAGAACAAAGTAAATTACCAATCTTTGCATCAATCGGTTTATTTTTAACCGTTTTTGGTGCGTCGGGTTGGATGAATGGAGGCAGTTCAACGTTATTTATTGTCGGTCTTATTTCATTGTCCGCTGTATTGTGGTGTTGGTTCAGTCTTGTTATTAAAGAAAATTTGATGGGCTTAAACGACGCACAGCTAAAGCGCTCTTATGTGTGGGCAATGGGCTGGTTTATTTTTAGTGAAGTTATGTTTTTTGCCGCGTTCTTTGGTGCATTATATTATATGCGTAACATATCACTACCAGAGCTAGGTGGTGACAATACTACCAACCAAATTCTATGGTCTGGTTTTGAAAACATATGGCCTTTAATGGTGACGCCTGATATGGCAGTCAACGGTGCTAATGCAAAAGTCATTGGTCCTGAAATCAATATGAGTGTGACCACCGCAGAGTCAATTTGGACATGGTTACCCTTTTGGAATACAACGGCTTTATTAGCCTCTAGTTTTACAGTGCATTTTGCGCATACAGCTTTAAAAAATGATAAGAAAAGCGGTCTTTGGGGGTTTAACTTTTGGTTAGCCATTACAGTTGCCTTAGGTGTCATCTTTTTAATCCTGCAGGCAGAAGAATATATTCATGTATTTGCAAATAATCTGACGATTGATACGGGCGCTTACGGTACCACCTTCTTTATGTTGACAGGTTTTCACGGCCTACACGTAACAATGGGTACCATTATGTTACTTATTATGCTGCTTCGCTCTGTTTTAAAGGGCCACTTTAGCCATAAAGAATGTTTTGGCTTTGAGGCTGCTAGTTGGTATTGGCACTTTGTCGATGTGGTTTGGGTCGGTTTATTTCTATTTGTATATATCCTAGGCTAAAACCTAGTTTGAATTAGGGTTTAAGCCTGAGCTTAAGCTTAAACACTCAAGAGTTAGTCAATAAAGCCATAAATTTATGGCTTTATTTTTGTCAGTAAATTAATGACTTCGTTATACTTTTTATTTTATTTTATTTTGCTGTTGTTGCATTTGTTCGAGCTGATCCCTACTCATTTTTTTATCCCAGGGTGCATTGCTACCTAAATGGCCAGAAGACAGACCATAAAAAATGGTGATCATTAGCATCACGGCTATTCCTAACCTAATACCTAAGGCGTATAAACTACGCTTCTTATCGGACTGAACGTCTTTTAATAAGAAGATAAAACTACTGGTTAGGCTAATAACCAAGCCTATAAAAAGTACAACAACAATTACTTTTATGATTAAGCCCATCACAAATATCCTTTGATTGAGTTAATGAGAGTGTCTTTCTAAATGTTAAGTATACTGAGTCAACAATGGAAGTTCACAGCGCTCGTTTTATTGTTTTTACCCGTACTAATTTACTTAGGGTTTTGGCAATTGGATCGTGCCGATCAAAAAGAAAAGTTACTCGTATTTTATGAGCAACAGGGTGCGTTAGCGCATACGCCATTGGCTAATCTAGTCGATGTGAATAAAACTAAGTACAGAAATGTGAACATTAAGGGTCAGTATGACATCGATCATTATTGGTTGCTAGATAATCAGCCCAGACAAGGTAAGCCGGGTTATGAAATAATCATGCCGTTTATTTTTAGCGATAAAGCAGGTAATCAACGGACTTTATTGGTTAATCGTGGTTGGATAAAAGCCGAGGCCGATAGAACACGCTTGCCACTAATAGAGACAACATCAGAACGAGTTTCTATCAACGGATATTTATATCCCTTACAAATTAATATTGTTATTAAGCATAGTCAAAATGATCTAGCGGTTGAATGGCCTAAACGAGTTTTACAACTAGATAGTCAAGCGGCATCAACGGCTTTAAATAGGGTGATAGAGCCACTAATGTTGCGCATCGATGAAGACAATGTAGGAGCATTTATTACACAGTGGCCGCTTATTAATACTCAGCCAGCAAAACATAAGGGGTATGCCGTGCAGTGGTTTGCCATGAGTATAGCCTTAGTATTAATGTACGCTTGGTTTTTATTTAGAGAGATAAAAGAGCAAAAAAAGAAATGAAATTCTAGCGTAAAAGTTAGCTATAAACATTGAAAGATATAGATAAATAGTCGGATAGATAAAGAGTTTTGAGAAAATTATGAATGAAACAGTAGATCCATTACAAAAACGCAGCCGCATTTATGGCTTACTAATAATAGCCATTATTGCTTTGCCGATGTTGACCGCCTACATTATGTTTAAAACGGGTTGGGGTATTCCAATCGACACCTCGAATAAGGGCACACTATTGCAACCGGCTCGCGCCATTGGTGAGTTGGCCTTAAATAATCAAGATGATATTCTTGTCCGCCTAATTGAAGACGAGAATAAACGTTGGCGCATACTTGTACCTATAACAAAAGAGTGTGACGAGATTTGCCAAAACCATCTATATATTTCAAGACAAGTTCATATACGTTTAGCTGAAAAAGCCTATCGAGTAGAAAGAATTTTATTACGACTTGATTCTCTTTCAGTTGATGCAATCGATAACTTAAAGCAAGAGCATCCAGAAACTATTATGGTCGATAGTAATATCGATGCGCTGAACCAATGGCTTGCGGTATCGAAGTTACCGTTATCGGCTGAAAACTATTTTTATCTGGTCGATCAAGATGGCTATGCCATGATGTATTATGACGTCGATCATAAAGGCCAAGATCTTTTAGATGACGTAAAAAAGGTATTGAAGTTTACCTATGATAAATAGTGTAAAAGTAGGTAAGTAGACATTAACGGATCAATAAGCAATAGTTAAAATGAACATGTTTTTTAGAAAAGAAATAGAGCACAAAAAATTATTTAAACTGGCCTTAGCGTCTTTTATTTTTACAATTTTCGTTATTATACTCGGTGTGTTTACGCGCCTAGCAGATGCTGGCTTGGGTTGCCCCGATTGGCCTGGTTGTTATGGGCATTTGTTATGGCCCAACGAGGCACATGAAATTGTTAAAGCTGAGGCTAAGTTCCCCGACGCACCCGTCGAGCACGATAAAACATGGCCAGAGATGGTGCACCGCTATTTGGCCGGTTCCCTAGGACTATTTATTCTAGCGATAGCAATAATTTCGCTTATGCAAAGAAAAGCGCAATTAACAAGTGAGACATTAAATAGTCCTGCGAGCGCTGCTTCAAAGTCGGCTTTAAGCCCTTCTTTAGCTAGCTCTATAGTCAGAATAGGTCAGCGTGTTCCTATAAAACTACCCCTTATTTTACTGGCCATGGTGATTTTGCAAGCCACCTTCGGTGCTTTAACTGTTACCTTAAAATTGTGGCCAAAAATAGTGACGACTCACTTGTTAGGTGGCTTCACAACACTCACATTACTATGGATACTGACTCAGCGCTTGGGTGGCAGTCGATGGCTTTTAAATGAGAGTCAGAAAAATACTCTACAAACTATTAAACCATGGTTGATAATGGGTTTAATTGCGGTCATTAGCCAGATAGCACTTGGCGGATGGGTAAGCTCAAACTATGCCGCACTAGCGTGTCCAGATCTGCCTAAATGTCTTAATCAATGGATACCGCCCACTGACTTTAAAGCGGGATTCAATATCTGGCAGGATATAGGCCCGAATTACTTAGGTGGTCAGTTAGATAATCATGCTAGAACAGCGATTCACTTGACCCATAGAATAGGCGCTATTGTTGTTCTGGTGATTCTTGTAATAATGGGCGTAAAGCTTCTGCGGGTAAAAGCCAAAGAGGTGTCTCAGTGGGTCTACCTTCTTTGGGCGGTATTATGTATACAAATTTTATTAGGTATGAGTAATATTATTTATTCATTACCATTATCCATTGCGGTCGCACATGCCGTAGTGGGTGCAGGATTGTTAATCACACTAATATCGATCATTTATCGAACATATGATGTAAACTCCGCTGCAGATGAAAATATGGGTAAGTAGCCAACAAAAGTAGTAATATAGGCGGTCAAATTCAATGTATTTTGCCAACGCTTATATACAACGCACCTTTAACGATAAAAACAATGTCTAAAACAATGTCCGAAAAAACACTAGCAGAACCCAATCTTAATCTTCAGCGACCACTCTGGCGAGACTATCTAGAGCTATGTAAGCCAAAAGTAGTTTTGTTGATGCTATTAACGTCACTTATTGGAATGTTGTTGGCGACAACAGAGTTTGTGGGGATTGATATTTTAATCTTCGGTAACTTAGGGATTGCTCTCTGTGCGGGTAGTGCAGCGACAATTAATCATTTGGTTGATCGTCATGTCGATCAAAAAATGCAACGCACGCACAACCGACCTATCGCAAAAGGGCGTGTCGAGCCACAACAGGCACTATTATTTGCCCTTGTGACAGGCGCCCTAGGCATGGCAGTTTTACTGTATTTTATTAATGCATTAACAGCTTGGCTGACATTGGCGTCGCTGTTAGGTTATGCCGTGATCTACACATTATTTTTAAAGCGTGCAACACCACAAAATATTGTTATTGGTGGTCTTGCTGGTGCCGCGCCTCCATTATTAGGTTGGACTGCAGTAACGAATAGTATAGATGGCCATGGCTTATTGTTAGTATTAATTATATTCGCATGGACGCCGCCACACTTTTGGGCGTTGGCCGTTCATCGTAAAGACGATTACGCAAAAGCGGATATCCCAATGCTGCCAGTCACACATGGTGAGCGTTATACAAAATTACACATTCTGCTTTACACAATTATTTTATGTCTTGTGACAATACTGCCTTATTTAACGGGTATGTTTAACTGGCTGTACCTTCTAGGCGCTGTTGTTTTAGGTGCGGGTTTTATGTATTGGAGTATTGTCATGTTAGTGACCGATAGAAAAGATGCTCCCATGGAGACATTTAAATACTCAATTGTCTATCTTATGTGTTTGTTCGTTATCATGTTATTAGATCACTACTTGTTACCCTCGAGCTTAGGGCTATAACACTTTTTACAAAAGCTGAGAAATAAGTGAGTCATAAAAATACATGAATGAACTAGATAAAAGAATTTATAAAACCATATTAATAATCTTTGTGGTGGCATCGGTTATTATGGTCTTAGTTTTCAATAGATTAATGACGCCAAGATTTTTATCGACTGTTGAGTTAAGGGTTAATGGCTATATACTATTAAATGCCGATAGAGACGGCAGTCGTAAAACGTCTCCGATCATCCTTCAATCAAGTGAAGGCAATGAAAAATGGTTTATGGTTGTAGGCAACGAAACTGAAAAAAAGCTAATTAGTAATCTACTATCAATTTTAAATGACCCAATGAAAAGTGAAACAGACGTTATGTTAACAACGCCTGCAATTGATTCTAAGCTTTATGAGCAAGTGTCGGATCAAGATAATTTTATTGCGGTTATCAACGATGAAGGTACATTAAGTGGTTATTTTAAGCCGCCCTTCGATACCAATAAAATGGTGGTCACCTATTCATCTGTGTTTACACATCGGTAATAGTCACTTTTACCGGCATGTTTAATTGACTACCCAGTAATATTTTTATCTAAAATACCTTAAGACATGACTCGGCTAGTGCTAGCAACAGCGAATATATTTATCTCATATAGCTTATAGTAATAAAAAAATTGAGCGCTCATTTATGCAAAAAAATAATAATATTGTTGCACGAGTGATACATCTGTCAGAAAAACCAAACACTCATAGTCATCTACATCATCAAATTATCTTTGGTCTTAAAGGTCATGCCGAATTTGAAATATCGGGTCAAAGTGGATATATTCAAAAAGGTGTTGGCTGTATTGTTCCTTCAAACCACAATCATACTTTTTTTGGTAATCAACAAAATAAAATTTTAATATTAGATATTACCAACAATCTGCCCTTGTTAGAGTTAGAGGCTGCATTTTCGAGTAATGCGCTTGATTCGCTTTTAGACTCACCTAAATATTTTCAGTTTGATCAGATAATGCATACCTTAATTGTCTCGTTGTCTGATGAATTGGGCGTTATGAAAAACGACAATGCAGCCCCACATATTGTGGGTCAGTGTTTATTGCATAGCCTCTATCATCGGCTTAAAGGCAAGATAAGTGTCGAGGAAGTTAGTAGCGTACACGACCGAATCGACTTGTCGCGCATAAAGCGTTATATATATGGAAACCTCGCCGATAAAATACAGACCGCTGATCTAGCGCGCCTATGTAATTTAAGTGAAAGTCATTTTTACCATAAATTTCGCGAAAGTATTGGCATGTCTCCCTATCAATACGTCATAGACGAGAGAATAAAAGCCGCTTGTGAAATGCTTGGCGAGTCTAAAAAGTCGATAACAGAAATATGTTTTACCCTTGGCTTTTCTAGCCAAAGTGCCTTTACTAATCTATTTCGCAAGAAAGTTGGTTTATCGCCTACAGAGTTTCGAGCGTCTACAGCTGGTTCTGACAATAATAAAAAATCATAACTTTTTGCAAACGACTAAGATCTTTCTGCAATCAAAGCCTTATCGATCTTTGTATATTGACTTAATTCCCATATAAGAATTAGGTTCACTATGACAAACTTCGATATGACAAATATACAAAATGACCAGTGGCTCTCTAGTACCCAACAAGAGCTGCATGATAATATTTCAAGTTATTATTCAGTTGATGAGAAGCAGTATATTGAGCAAATATACCCTTTGGCATACGACGATAGTGAATCGCTAAAAATAAAAAAAATAGCTGAGGAAATCATTCATAGCGTTCGTGCCAATGAAGATTCAATATTTTTTGATCTAGAAGATCTACTGCAAGAGTACTCATTGAGTGATGAAGATGGGGTGACGTTAATGTGCCTTGCCGAAGCGCTATTAAGAATACCAGATGCAGCAACCGTTGATGCTCTCATTCAAGACAAATTGAGTGATAAAGAATGGAGCCGACACTTCAGTAAAGATAACTCACTATTCGTTAATGCATCGACTTGGGGCTTGGCTGTTGCCGGAGGCTTGGTTAATGTCAACAATTCTTCTATATCACGCTTTTTTAAAAATTCGACGAAACCAGTTATACGAGCAGCGGTAGACCGAGCGATGCGGATTATGGGTCAGCATTTTGTACTGGGAAGAACCGTTGACGAGGCAATGAAAAATGCTAAAAAGTATATTCAAGAGGGTTATGACTACTCTTACGATATGCTTGGTGAATCGGCGATAACGCAAGCTGATGCCGACCGTTATTATGAAAGCTATATGTCTGCAATAAAGAAAATTGCGGCCAATACCCACGATAAAAAGCAACAACCGTCCCTATCAATAAAGCTTTCTGCCCTGCATCCCCGTTTCGAAGAGACGCATCGAGATCGAGTCTTAATCGAATTAGGTGCACGTGTTGAAAAGATGGTTTTGAGTGGTATTGAGCATAATGTCGGTATCACCATTGATGCAGAAGAAGCCGATAGAATGGAGCTCACATTGGCAATTTTTGAATTGATCTATTCAAAATCATTTGTGCGCGGTTGGGAAAAATTTGGACTTGTGGTTCAAGCCTATTCAAAGCGTGCCTTACCCGCCCTTTGTTGGCTAACAAAATTAGCGAAAGAATATGGCGATGAAATTCCAATCCGTTTGGTAAAAGGCGCTTATTGGGACAGCGAAATTCAGCATTCTCAAGTCATGGGATTAAGTGATTACCCTGTATTTACTCGAAAAGAATATACAGATACTGCTTATCTAGCCTGTGCACGTTTTTTATTGTCCGATGTGACAAAAGGGGCAATTTACCCACAGTTTGCATCACATAATGCACATACGGTTTCTAGTATTAAGGTGATGGCACCAATTGGTCGAGACTTTGAATTTCAGCGCCTGCATGGCATGGGTGACGATTTATATAGCAGCGTTTTAAAAACAACAGAAAATATTAATGTACGGATTTATGCACCCGTCGGAAGTCATGAAGATCTTCTACCCTATCTGGTTCGACGCTTACTAGAAAACGGAGCAAATTCTTCTTTTGTTCATCAACTTTCTGATGAGCGCACAGATATAGCAGACTTAATAAAACGCCCACTAACGCTTAAAGAAATTAAAACACCTGGTGTTAAGGGCTTAATACCCAAACCGTTAAATATCTTTGTCGGTAGAAAAAATTCAATGGGTGTTAATTTGAGCTCTAGTAATACTCGACAAAAATTTATGCGCGAGGTTGAGCAATTTAAAAATACCCAATGGAGCGCCCAGCCAATTATTGATGGTAAAAAAATATACGAAGGCGCCACAAAAAAAATAGTGAGTCCTTACGACAATACAAAAAATGTCGGTGAATATAAAGAAGCTGATAAAAGTTGTGCCATAAGCGCTATAGCTGCAGCAGAAAAAGGCTTTAGGGCTTGGGCCACAACAACTGTTGCGACGCGTTGCAATGTTTTAGAAACCCTTGCTGAAAAGATGGAATTGAATCGTGCAGAGTTGATTGCACTGTGTCAGCGCGAAGCCGGTAAAACCATACAAGATGCTATCGATGAAGTACGAGAAGCTGTTGATTTTTGCACTTACTATGCCCAGCAAGC
>CAXMPB010000284.1:0-4432 GCA_964195035.1 Cellvibrionaceae bacterium
TACCTCCAACAACAACTCAGTAATCAACAGCAAGCTGAACTTCAGGCAAGAATTCAATCTCTACAATCACGTATTCGACCCCACTTTTTGTTCAACAGTATGAATACTATTGCCAGCCTAATTAATCTCGACCCTAAAACCGCAGAAAGAACAGTAGAAGACCTCAGCGATTTATTTCGCTCTAGCCTACAAAACCCAGGACTTGTCAGCTTGGGCGACGAGATAGAATTATGTCGAAGTTATATTGCCATAGAACAAATTCGTCTAGCTGAGCGCCTGATAATGGAGTGGGATTTAGATGCAACAGTGCCTAGTGCCTTGGTGCCTTCTTTATTCTTACAGCCCTTATTAGAAAACGCAATCGGACATGGGGTGCAATTGTTAATAAAAGGTGGCACGATTAAATTGTCAATTAAAAAAGACATGCAGATGCTCTACATTAATATTGCTAACCCTGTGCCAAAAATTAAAGATAGGCGCAAAAGTAAAGGCAATCAGATCGCACTCGGTAATATTAAAAAACGCCTACACTTACATTACGGTGAACAGGCTAACTTAGAAACTGAATTATGCGACCAAACAAATCAATATCTTGTTACTATTCGACTACCAATAATCAAAACAAGGGATTTAAAGAGGAATAAATAAGATGGATATCGTTATTGTTGATGATGAACCACTCGCCCGAAAACGCCTATGTAGCATGGTCACCCAATGTGGCTATGTCGTCGTTGCAGAAGCGGCAAATGGTATTGAAGCCATCGACGCTATATCAACACATGACCCTGAGATTGTTTTATTAGATATTGAAATGCCCGGAGAAACTGGCTTAGAAATCGCTAAAAAGATTGCCCAGTTAGAAGCCCCACCCGCTATTATTTTTACAACTGCTTACGATCAATATGCTCTTGAAGCTTTCGATACCGCCGCTAGTAGCTACTTATTAAAGCCTGTACAACAAGCTCAACTAGAGGCGGCACTCAAAAAAGCAAAAAACATCACTAAATTACAACTTGAATTTCTAAAAACAGAACAGACATCAAGTCAGCGTCAACATATCACCTCAAAAGGACACCGCGGTATAGAGCTTATTGCATTAGAAGACATTCGCTACTTTATGGCTGACCAAAAGTATGTAATGGTAATCAGCGTTAACGAAAAAGTATTAATTGATGAGACACTGAAGGAGTTAGAAGAAGAATTTTCGCGCCAGTTTATTCGTGTGCACCGAAACTCGCTCGTCTCAATACAACATATTTTAGGCCTAGATCGTGATAGACAAGGACACTATAGCCTACGCATTGCCGATATAGATGAAAAACCAATCGTCAGCAGGCGCTACGCCAGTAAAATTAAAAGCTTATTGAAAGTTTTATAAAACCTAATTGTGAATGGGTCTTTAAAAAAACCTCTCTATGGTTAGCTGTAATCGATCATCATCATTTAAAGCTGCAGCAGGGTCATTGCTATTACTTTTTTGAAAAACTAATCCTTCAATTGACATTGTCCAACGGTCCTTAATACGCCTCGACGCTTCAATCAAAAAGCTTCTGGTATAAAAATCAGAGTCGTAACTAGCCCCAACAAGCAAAGCAGAATTTTCGCTATCATTCAACGCTAAGCGCGCACCAAGATAGATATCATTTTGCGCAATAGCATTACTGTCAATGCCGCGCTCATCCCACCCATACTCTAACAACAAGCCAATATCTGTTGCCGAGCGGGCAAGGCCATAAAAAGTATATTCAAAGCCTAACTGGCTTGCTAGATACTCATCTCGAGCACTTTGTTGATGAAGCCCTTCGAATTTCAACAACCAACTATCGACAGTTGCCTGTGCATCAATACCTATTTGATCGATCTCTTCATAAAAAGGGGTTAATCCTAAAGAGCCATTTGTAAATGACGGCTCTAATATCGGCGCTCTATCAGTGCCACTGAACCAATAGACGCCTACATCAAAAATATCTAAAGAATGACTCCAACGTAATGCAAAATCGATAGATTTTTCTTCGCGATCATTTTCAAAACGTGCATCACTTTCATCCACAACGATGCCACCACGCAGCCGACCGCCCTCGCCAGTAAAGTTTCGCTCACGAAAACCTACTAAAACAAAGCCATCAATAATGCCCCAATCCGTTAACCGAGAAATTGATAACATTGGCTGCCCGAGCTTTTCTTCACCATCAAAAGATTCAATGCTATCTGTTTGATTAACAATATCTACCAAGTGATTAAACTCACTTACACCCCAAAAAACTTTACGAACCCCTACATGAAACTCCCAGATATCGTTAACGTAAGTGAAATCAAATTCTCTTAAATCACTATGGGAGCGTTCATCATCATTTTCATCGACGCGAACAAAAGGCGTCACTACCAGCGTACTGTCGCCGCTGTTCCACTCCCAAAAAAATTCAGGCGTGATCGCAAACGATATGTTATATCGATAATCCTGACCTTCAAATTGTCCATCACCGGCATAGGCAGTTATTTCGATTTCAGAGCTACCCGTTATCTCTATCGCTGCTGATTTTGTGCTGTAAAAAGCACCAGAAAAAACACTTAATAACGCACTCGTTAAAAAAATTACTTTGCTACATTTTTTAAAATTAATTTTTTTTAAGTGTGGCCTAAACATATTAATTTCGTCTTATTTATTGATCTTTAATTAACAAACTTATTTTGCACGCTTCAATGTATTTTTATTAAAGTCTTTAGCGCTAAGGCCTGTTTTAAACTCATAGTTTGACCATAGCAAATCTGTTGTTTTTTTAGACTGATGATTTACCATATTCATACCTGTTGCGCGCCAGTATTTATCAAGATACTGTTTGTAATCTACAACGGTAAGTGTTTTTAACAGGCTATTTCTGCGATCGTAGAATTCTGTTTTCCAACTACGATACTGTGTATTATCAACCCAATTTAATAGACGTGTGTAGCCTGAATACTTATCGACAGGCACTTGCTCTATAACAAAACAAGTGCCGCCTTTACAGGGCTCTTCCCTTAAAAATGTATATGTGTATTTTTCTATTTCAAAAGAGGCTAAATCTTCATACGCAAACTCTGAACCTACGAACGGGCCTGATTTATTACGCGACGCAATACGCTTAACACGCTTTAATGCTGGCAGATACAACCATTGATCATCAGACCCAACTGCATGCGAGAAACTTAAAAATGCAGTTCCTTTTATATCACGGGGATGATCAAAAATATTTAGACTTTTATCGCCGTCGTCTTGTACCTCTAACGCCTTTGCACGCAATTCACGTGAACTGGTTTGGCCTGCTGCATTTTTTAACACCATCTTTAGCGTCGTTTGACTATCATTCCAACCGCGATCCCGCGCTTTAATTTTTTCAGCTATTTGTAAACCTTTCTTAACAGAATCATCGCTTAAGTCATCAGCACTTGCCTGTAGTATTATCAAGGTAATAACTGAGACAAAACCACCTATGACAAATTTTTTACCTACTTTAGTAAACATAATAAAATGACCTTATCAACTTTTTGTAAATTATTTTTAATTTAAACTAACCTTTACTATCTCGCCTGGCTCGTCAGCTTTAGGATCTTTGGTTTTATCAATCAACATTAATAATGGCGGCAAAAACACAAAGTCGACAATTAAGGCAATACCAATAGTAATTGCTGTTAACAAGCCCATATCGGCATTTAGCTTAAAGCTCGACTGTGCTAACACCATAAAGCCCGCAATTAATACGAATGTCGTTATCCATAATGCACGACCAACACTCGCGAAGGCATAACGTACGGACTCTTCTGTAGTTTTATTTTTAATCCGACGTGCTCGCAAGTACTTACTCAAAAAATGTACCGTATCGTCGACAACAATACCCAAAGTCATACCTGTGACCACTGATAAAGCTAAACCAATCTGACCGTCAATTAAATACCAAATTCCAAAACCCATGGTCGCAGGAATTAGATTAGGTATTAAACTAATAAAACCAAACTTAACCGAGCGTAATGCAAACCCTAACAGCAAAGAGATCAACACAAGCGCTACCGTTGTTCCTAGCAACATTGAATAAATATTACGCTGACCAATGTGTGCGAACATTAAATTTGGGCTCGCAATCGTGGTCGTATAATTTGGTGCGTGCGTCTCAAACCATTGAGATATTCTATTTTCTACTGCAATATTTTGTTCGCTTGTTAAATTTTTTGTCGTCACCATAATACGTGATGAAGCCTTATCCACATCGATTTGATTATTTAAGTCAAGCCCATAGGGTAGCGATAACTCATAGAGTAACAAGTATTGTGCGGCGAGTTCTCGATCTGCTGGTAAACTATAATAGCTTGGGTTATCTCCATGCATGTTTTTATTTAGTCGTTTAATAACATCCGATAAAACATTAATGTTTTCAGTCTCTGGCTGCTCACGCATCCATTC
>CAXMPB010000285.1:0-9893 GCA_964195035.1 Cellvibrionaceae bacterium
ATAAACATTTAATTCCAATTTTATTGGCACAATTTGCAAAATACGACGACTTTAAAATTCATCAAGAAGATGCCTTGAAATTTGATTTTGCTAAACTAGCAACCGAAAAACCTTTACGTATTGTAGGCAATCTCCCCTACAATATTTCTACGCCAATTATCTTTCGCCTACTAAGTTTTCAACATAAAATTGCCGACATGCATTTTATGCTACAAAAAGAAGTCGTCGAGCGCATCGCCTCAACTGCCGGCGAAAAAAATTATGGGCGACTTAGCGTAATGGTTCAGTACTATTGCCAAGTCGAAAATTTATTTGGCGTACCACCCGAAAGTTTCACACCTCAGCCAAAGGTTGATTCGGCCATTGTTCGACTGACGCCATTTGAGACTTTGCCCTTTGTTGCTAAAGACGTCACCGTTTTTAGCAAGCTCGTCAATGTGGCGTTTCAACAGCGCCGTAAAACACTACGCAATAGCCTCAAGCAATTACTCCCTATAGATCAGATTGATTCGCTGCCTGTTGATACGAGCCTACGCCCAGAAAATATAACCCTCGAAGAGTATGTTAATATTAGCAATTTAATTAATGATAGCGGCAAAGAAAATGATTAACTGTCAGTAATTTGTACAGCTACTAATTAACTGGCATCGCCTTTAAGTTTATACCTTGCAATTAAGCGCTTATCATTCAACGATTTTCAAATAGAAGCTAAAATAGAAACTATGCCTATATCACAACACAACAATGACTCCATCAATATCTCTGTAAAAACAGCTTACTTAGAACAACACTCTGAGCCACATAATAAGCGTTTTGCATTCAGTTATACCGTTACCATCGAAAACACTAGCGACCAAGCTGCGCAGCTAATCAGCCGCCATTGGGTTATTACCGATGCCAATAATGCGGTGCAAGAAGTTCAAGGCATGGGCGTTATTGGTCAACAACCGCGAATTTTACCGGGTGACAGTTACACTTACAGCAGTGGCTCAGTACTTGAAACCCAAGCGGGTACGATGGAGGGTTCTTATCAAATGCAAACGGACAGCGGTGATAATTTTGACGTCGCCATCCCTACTTTCTTGCTAAAAAGTCCACAGGCACTTCATTAATTGTTGAAGCTTTAACTCGCAACCACAGGCAATCATTTATCGTGGCAACATATGCAATAGGCGATATTCAAGGGTGCCTTGATCCATTAAAGGCACTATTAAAACAATTTGATTTTAATACTGAAAAAGACAGACTTTGGATCGCCGGCGACCTCATTAATCGTGGGCCAGACTCACTACCGACTTTGCGTTTTTTATATGAGATCCGCGAACATATCGACATTGTTCTCGGCAATCATGATTTACATTTACTTGCCGTTGCCGCTGGCTTTAAAACCCCAACGCCCTCAGATACCCTAGATGGAATACTTGCAGCACCAGAGTGTAGCGACTTACTGAACTGGCTAAGACAGCAACCTTTGGTTCATCACGACCCATCACTTAATTTTACCATGGTGCATGCTGGCATTCCGCCTCAATGGTCTATTACGGAATCATTGGCATATGCTGGCGAGGTTGAAATTATTTTAAAAGGCAATAAGGCAAATGATTTTTTAAAGGTAATGTACGGCAACGAGCCTAATAGTTGGAGTAATGCTTTAACTGGCATGGAGCGCATACGCTTAATCACAAATTATTTTACACGCATGCGCTTTTGCACGCCGACTGGCGATCTAGAATTAACAACAAAATCTCATCCCAGCGATGCCCTCAAGGGATATCAGCCTTGGTTTACTGTAGGTAACAGAAAAGCAAAAAATGATAATATTGTTTTTGGTCACTGGGCGGCACTTCAAGGCCAAACCAATCGAGAGAATGTTTTTGCACTCGATACCGGTTGCGTTTGGGGGGGCGAGCTAACTGCAATGCGACTCGAGGATAAGAAACTTTTTTCTGTGAGAAATGCACAAGCTAAACCTAAAAAATAAAGGCCGACTCAGCAAGTCATTTACTTCGATGCGAGAGGCAATCGCAGTGAAGAAAACTTAATATGATAAAGTACAACGCCAAACAACACTAAAGCTGCACCGAGCAATAACCGTGCTCCAATCGCCTCGTCCGCCAAAAAAACCCCTAAGCTCATTGCAAAAACAGGACTAATCATACCGACTGTCGATGCTAAATAAGCAGTGATTCTGTGTAATAAAAAATAATATAGTAAAAAACCAAGAAACGAACCAACGACACCCAGATAAATAATAGAAGCGCCACCCAAGGCGCTTACATTAAAGGGTGAACTGCCATCAAAAAACCACCAAAACAGCGCCAGTAATGGCACAGAAAAAATTAGACCGCCAGCCGCTGTTTGTAAAATAGGGATGCCGGCACCCACTTTTTGCATCCATGTTGTGCTCGCAGAAAAAGAGAGAATAGAGAATAGCATCGCAATAATACCGTATACGCCTTGCTCACCAGCGACGGCTATTTGATCAGAAAATATAATCGACAAACCTACTATCGAAATACTTAACGCAATGACACGCTTAAGTGTGAACACGTTATTACCCAACCAAAAATAAGATAAGATACCGATTACAAAAGGCGTTGTACTAAACATTACTGCAATTAAGCCCGACGATATAGAAAGCGATGCCCAATACACCAACAGAAAATTAGGCGCAATTCCTAGCGACGCAATAAAATAAAAGCGCCAGAGACCTGGCCTAAAAAATAGTCGTTCTCGTCGTATTTTTAATAAACAAAAGGCGAGTAGCGCAGAGAGTAATATACGCCAGAAAATACCACCGCTAAAGCTCAGCTCAGCTGCACTCCACTTAATAGCCAATGGAGTTGTCGACCAAATAGCAACCAACATCATATAGGCAAAAACATTAATCATTGGTTAGTCAAAAACCTTTATTTTTTATTGAATAAATCTTGAATTAAGCCTGTGCTACTATACAGAATTAACCAGACACAATATCTACATTCGTAAGCGCTATAATCATCAACCATTAAATTTATATATATTAACTATTATGAAGATATACCTTGTTGGCGGCGCAGTTCGCGATCAATTACTTAACTACCCCTACCACGAAAAAGATTGGGTTGTGGTCGGCGCCACACCCGAGCAGTTGATCGAACAGGGTTATCGGCCAGTAGGCAAAGACTTTCCGGTATTCTTGCACCCTAAAAGTAATGAAGAATACGCACTCGCTCGAACTGAACGCAAAACAGCACCCGGATATAAAGGTTTTGTCTTTCACACAAATACATCGGTCACTTTAGAAGAAGACTTACACAGGCGCGACCTTACTATTAACGCTATTGCTAAAGATGATAAAGGTAAACTCTTTGACCCCTATCACGGCCAGCGAGACATAGCAGAAAAGAAACTAAGGCATGTCTCAAACTCTTTTAGCGAGGACCCCGTTCGCATACTTCGCATTGCACGATTTCTCGCACGCTATCATCATCTAGGCTTTAGCGTCGCTGCAGAAACAATGACGTTGTCTGAAGATATAGTTAATGCCGGCGAGACCAAACATTTAGTCGCCGAGCGCGTTTGGACGGAGACAAGAAAAGCATTACAAGAACAAGATCCCAAATATTATTTTATATTTTTACAATCCTGCGGTGCACTTCTCGATATATTTCCTGAAATTACCAATGAGCTATTTGATACGTGTATTAGAGACCTTGCTCGAGTAAGTACAAAAACAGTCGATCCCATAGAGCGATTTGCCGCCTTTTGCCATGCGCTTGATAGCCAAAAAATTGCCTCTCTCTGCAAAAGACTTGGTGCACCCAATGAGTTTGGCGACCTTGCGATGCTTGCCAAAAAACACTCGACGACTATTTCATCATCAGCCACTTATTATAAAGGTGGCTCAGAACACAAGGAATACAAGAGTGCTATCGATGATATAGACAGAACATTTAAAGAGACAAGCGCTATTCGAAAGCCACAAAGATTTATGCAACTCATCAAATTAGTCATCTGGCTTGGGGCAGAATGCGAAGAAGACTCTATAAATTCTTTTTGGCTGTCGCTGTTTCAAAAGTACAAACAAGTCGACCCACAAAAATGGATAGCTCAAGGGTATACTGGCGCCGCGCTTGGTAATAAAATTCATCAAGATCGCCTGCAACGTATTCAAGACTACCTAGCCACCGATTCATCATCTATCGAAGATTAAATTTTTATTATGACAAACCCTGTTGCTTTAATTACTGGTAGTAGCCGTCGCATTGGTGCTGAGACTGCCAGACAACTACATGCAAATAACTTTAACGTTGTACTGCATTACCGGCACTCTCAAATTGAAGCGCACCAATTAACGCAACAGCTGAATAATATTAGACAAGATTCTGCTGTCAGCTTTTGTGCCAACTTAAAAGATATTGCTCAAGTAGAGGAGCTAGCCGTAAATGCCATCGGTCATTGGGGACGTATAGACACATTAATCAACAATGCATCTAGCTATTACCCCACCCCTTTTGGTGAAGTTACCGAAGCGCAATGGTCAGACTTGCTCGACAGCAATATAAAAGCAGCTTTTTTTCTGTCGCAAGCGCTCGCACCCGAGTTAAAAAAACATAAAGGCTCTATTGTTAATATTGTCGATATTCATGCCGATTATCCCTTGCCTGAATACAGCCCCTATACAATTGCAAAAGCGGGCAGCGCCATGCTTACAAAATCATTGGCGCGCGAGCTAGCTCCGTTAGTAAGGGTTAATGGCGTTTCGCCAGGTGTTATTGTTTGGCCCGAGAACGCGGGCGAACATACCGATAAAGAAAAGCAACGCATATTAGAGCAAGTCCCGCTGGCGCGAGTTGGTACAACACAAGACATTGCCAATACAGTTTTATTTTTTGTCACTCAGGCACCCTATATAACAGGGCAAATATTAGCGGTTGATGGCGGTAGAAGTATTTTTTTATAAATAAAACCTGAAGCGTTTACTCTAAATATAACATCGTAATCTAGCCTTTAAATTTAAGCTTTCGAAGCTAAAATTTTGAATCTAGGCTTGACTAAAAAGGCCAAAAAAATTAATCGAATACAATGGGTGTTAATTCTAAGCGCGGCTTAAATTCTTTCCACAACGCCAAGTAAGAGCGCCCACTTATAGGATGAGTACTATTGGGGTGTAAATCGGCCAATGGTCGCAATACAAATTCACAGGACTCTATATCGTTGTGTGGAACATTTCCTCCATCCAACTGACCCACCCAATAACCATACAACAACAAATCTAAGTCGATACTCACAATATTCGTTTTTCGTTCACGCATCTGTTGCAGTTCGAAGGCTCGCAGGTGACATTTTATTTTTTCAGCAGATAAAAGTGACTCAAAACTAATCACTAAATTAAAATAATAACTAATATCACTAACAGAACTTATAACCGCGTCAGTATTTTTGGGGACCTTCTTGTAAGGGGCACTCTTATAAATAGGCGAGACTAAAAGCTTGCCAAATTTTTGCTGTAAATTATCGAGAGCCTGTTTGATATTTTTTTTATGATCGATATTACTACCAACACCAATAACGACTGTCGGCATTATCGGGTGCGCTCGATCTGCACGCCAACACTAGCTACCTGTGGCATGACATCAGTTTTATGTACCGAGACTCTAATCCAGCTCACATCAAAATCGCACAAAATCATCTCGGCAATTCGCTCAACAAAAGTTTCTAATAATTTAAACTGTCCCTCATCGGCCAAAAGCGTCACACGTTCAAAAACCTCAGCATAATTTACGACAAATTCAAGATCATCCGTGAGCGCGGCTTTAACAACATCAACCTCAAGTTCAAGATCGACAAGTACTCGCTGCCTAACAACACGTTCCCAAGGGAACAATCCTATTATTGTCTCTAGCTTAAGTTGCTTTACTACAATTTTATCCACGAGCAGCTCCAAGCTTACTAAGCTCATCTAGCGGCCAGCGCGCACGCACTTTAACGCCTAAGCTATCTGCCTGCTCTGCCAGTAGGCGCTGGCAACCGGCATACGCAATCATCGCACCGTTATCGGTGCAAAACTCATGGCGCGCATAAAACACCGATGCACCAATTTTAGCCAAGGCTTGCTCTAAGCGCTCACGCAAGCATTCATTAGCAGAGACACCGCCGGCAATAATTAGACGCGACAAGTTCTCTGCCTCAAGCGCACGGCGGCACTTAATAACCAAAGTATCAACAACAGCATCTTGAAAGGCATAGGCAATATCTGCACAGGTTTGCTCATCGGGCAAACCGATATTAAAGTCATCATCAGGGCTAGTGGTGTTAGCTACTTGAGCATGCTTAGTAACCGTATTGAGCGTATAGGTTTTTAAGCCACTAAAACTAAAATCAAGCCCTGGCCGATCAACCATTGGACGCGGAAACTTAAAACGACCAGGCTTGCCTTTTAGCGCATAGCGGGCAATATTTGGCCCACCGGGGTAGTCGAGATCCATCATTTTGGCGGCTTTATCAAAAGCTTCACCCGCAGCATCATCGAGAGATTCACCCAATAATTTATACTCGCCAATACTATCGACACGCACTAATTGCGTATGGCCACCCGACACTAATAAAGCCACGAAGGGGAACTCAGGCGAAGTCTCCTCGAGCATCGGCGCCAATAAATGCCCCTCCATATGATGCACACCAATAGCGGGGACATCTAAGCTAAAGGCCAAAGCTTGGCCCGTACAGGCACCTACCATCAATGCGCCAACTAGACCTGGGCCTTGCGTGTAAGCAATACCATCGATATCGGTCTTATTGAGCCCACAACGCGCCAACAAAGTATCTAACAAAGGCAATAGCTTGCGAACATGATCACGAGAGGCCAACTCAGGCACAACACCGCCATACTCGCTGTGCACTTTTATTTGGCTATATAAATCATGCCCTATTAAGCCCCGCTCACTATCGTATAGCGCAACGCCCGTTTCATCACACGATGTCTCGATACCTAAAATTATCATTAAAATTCCACTATTTATCTGTGCAGGCTACTCTACTGATGAGTAAACCTAAGGCCTCGACATAATACTAATCATACGCAGGCATCATACCAGAAGCGTTTTAAAAGAATCTAAAAGTCTAGCCAAACTCAGCTCTAATTATCTAATGAGCAATGCCGATTAAAAGCAAATTGCAAAAAAGGGTTAATCAGCCTTGCAAATCACTTGTAGTCGCCGGTCTGAGTGTGTAATATCTGCGCCCCTGATCGAGTCTATTACTTACTAGACTTCAAACGAATTTAAAAAATTAACTACGCACAGGAAGTTTCATGCCCTTTGTAAAACTAAAAGAAAACGAGCCATTCGATATAGCATTGCGCCGTTTCAAACGCTCTTGCGAAAAAGCAGGCGTTTTATCTGAAATTCGTCGTCGTGAAAACTACGAAAAACCAACCACTGTTCGAAAGCGTAAAGCAGCTGCAGCGGTTAAGCGTCACGCTAAAAAAGTACAACGCGAATCTAAAAAGTTTCATCGCCTGTATTAATCTTTTTGTTTGTAGATGTAAAGTTCGAATTTTAGACTTTTACTCTGTCGCAAATAGATATATCGTCTCGCCTTTGCTTTTCGCGAAGGTTTTTTCGTGTCTGAAATTTAAATTTAATAGAAGATAACACCATGATTTCTGAAATCCAAAGCACGATTAAAGTCGAGATGAAAGTAGCCATGAAGGCTCGCGCAAAACAGCGTCTTGGTGTTATCCGTTTAATGCAGTCAGAATTTAAGCGTATTGAAGTTGACGAGCGCATTGAGTTAGATGATGCCCGTGTTCTAGCCGTTTTAGATAAAATGGTCAAACAGCGTCGCGATTCAGTTAAGCAATACGAAGATGCAGGCCGGCAAGAGCTAGCCGATCAAGAAACTTTTGAGATAGGCGTTATTGGCGAATTTTTACCACGGGCACTCACCCCCGAGGAAGTTAGCGAACTTATCGAAGATGCTCTCGACCAAGTTGAAGCAACTGGCATGAAGGCCATGGGGCAAGTAATGGCTATTCTTAAGCCAAAACTCCAAGGTCGCGCCGACATCGGTAAGGTAAGCAGCTTACTTAAAGCAAAGCTTAATTAGACCCTAATCAGCAGGTCCCTCTCTATATCTAGCATCAGACGCTTACTATCATAACGGCCCAAATATTGGGCCGAATTACTTAAAGGTAACATCCCCTTTTAATACCGACACCCTTTTCAACTATTCATATTCCTTTTAATTACTGATATCCCTTGGCCTGCAACTTAAATAAGCGCGCATAAATACCCTTTTGCAGCACCAACTCTTGATGCGAACCCATCTCAAGCACACTACCTTTATCCATTACAATAATAGTATTAGCCGTGCGCACAGTAGAAAAGCGATGAGAAATCAGAATGGTAATCTTATCGACCATATTGGCATTAAATTCGTTAAATATATCAGCCTCTGCCTGAGCATCCATAGCCGCTGTCGGCTCATCTAAAATTAGTATGCGTGCATCTTTGCGCATAAATGCTCGCGCTAACGCTATCTTCTGCCACTGCCCACCCGAAAGCTCGATGCCATTCTTAAACCAACGCCCAAGCTGAGTTTGATAACTACTGGGAAGATCGGCAATGAATGTTTCGGCGCGGCCTTTTTGAGCAGCTTCTTGCCAAAGCACTTCATCATTAATTTGTTCGACTCGGCCTACACCAATATTTTCGCCCACCATTAATTGGTAGCGGATAAAATCTTGAAATATCACCCCCATTTGCTGGTGAAGCGCCTGGCTATCCCAATCCTGTAAATTTGTGCCGTCTAATAAAATACGTCCGGTTGTGGGTGCATATAAACGCGTGAGCAGCTTGATTAAGGTCGTCTTGCCCGAGCCATTCTCGCCCACAATGGCAAGGCTAGCACCGGGGGCTATATGAAAAGAGACGTCGTGCAATGCAGGCTGTGCATTTTGAGTCGATTCACCACTTTCGCCCGTGTATATATCGTAATAAAAAGTCACATGCTCAAAGCGAATACCATCATTAGGTACAGCGCCCTCTTGAACTGAACCTGAACCCTCAAGTTCCGGCTGATCGAGAAATTCATAAAGATTAGAAAGATAAAGGTTGTCCTCGTACATACCACTAATAGCACTCAAGCTTGCCTTAATGGCGGCCTGCCCTTGCTTAAATACCATTAAATACATAGTCATCTCGCCAATAGTCGTATGCCCAACAACAGTCGAGACGATCACCCAAGCAAAGGCTCCATAAAAAACAATGCTCGCAAACACATCCATAACGAGCCCCCAGCTGTCGCGACGAATAATCAGATTGCGATCCTCGCCGTAGAGCTTTTTAAAGATGGTGGTATAGCGGTTAGTGAACAGGCGACTTAAACCAAACAACTTCATTTCTTTAACGTTATCTTCGCGTGCAATTAGAGTTTCTAAATAATTTTGCTCGCGCGCCTCGGGCGAGCGCCAACGAAACAAACCAAATGCCTTATTCGAAAAAAATGTCTCGGCAACGAAGCCAGGCAAAGCAGCAACAATTAATAAAATAATAATCCACGGCGAAAACTGAACCAGTAAAACGGTAAAACCCGCAAGACTAATTGCATTTTGTAAAAGCCCAAAAGTTTTATTGACGAGCCCCAATGGTCGCGTCGAGGCCTCGCGCCTTGCGCGCACGAGCTTATCGTAGAGCTCAGAATCCTCAAATTGAGAAAGGCTCAGTGTTTGCGCTTTCTCTAATATCATCATATTCACCCGATGCCCCAACAAGCCTCGGAACAGCGATTGAATAATTGAAATACCACGCTGAGATAACATCAGCAAAACAACAAGAACAGCCTCCACTACAAAGAAAATAACCAGTTGAGTCGACAACTCTAGAGAGAAAAACTGCTCGAGCACGCCA
>CAXMPB010000286.1:0-13283 GCA_964195035.1 Cellvibrionaceae bacterium
CTTTGCGCCCGAAGCACGTATAGAGAGCGAAATAGGCTGCAAGGTAGGCTCTCTTGGACCGAAAGGCTTAAGCATTAAGGTAATTGTTGATCGAGCAGCAGCTGTGTTGAGTGACTTTGTCTGTGGTGCTAACAAAGAAGATGTGCATTACGTAGGGATCAATTGGGAACGTGACATCGATACCAGTATCAACGCGCCTGAAAACATTATCGATATTCGCAATATTGAAGTTGGCGACCCAAGCCCTTGCGGGCAAGGTACTATAGAAATTAAACGCGGCATCGAAGTTGGGCATATTTTTCAGCTCGGCACTAAATATAGTGAAGCGCTTAATGCTGCGGTACTCGACGAGAATGGCAAGAAAAAACCAATGTCTATGGGTTGCTATGGTATCGGCATTACCCGCGTTGTTGCCGCTACCATTGAGCAAAACCATGATGAACGCGGAATTATCTGGCCTGCGTCTATCGCGCCTTTTGATATTGCATTAATACCCATTAATGCGCATAAATCCGCGGCTGTTCGTGAAAAATGCGATGCTTTATATGAAGAGCTTACGGCAAAAGGCTTTGATGTACTTTATATGGATACGCCCAAAGCACGTTTAGGTGTGATGCTTGCCGATACCGACTTAATGGGTATTCCGCATCGTGTTGTGGTCGGTGATCGCGGTTTAGAAAATGGCAGCATAGAATACAAAGGTCGTCGCGATGAAGGCAATCAAGATATCGAAGCAAATGCCTTGATGGATTTTTTAATAGCTCTTTTATAAAAAACAAGCAACGCAGAGATACGTGAATAAAATTAATAAAAAATATGAAAAACTGGTTTAATAAAATAACAACACAGGGATGTTCGTTTGTTTTAATAAAGTCTAGACACATGCAACAGTTTGTTATGTGCATAGCTTCGTTTATTGTGCTTTTTATTAGCCTATCACTGTCGCTGCAAACACTCGCCAACACAGCCAATAAAGTCCCACGACAGGCGGTTGATGAAGAATTAAAAACTGAACTCAAACAAGCCATTTTAGCTTCAGATAGTTTTGAAGATCGCTTCGATGCCGAAGTATGGCTCACGGCAATGTCACATAAGCTCAAACGTTATATTAAAGACCCTAAAGAGCGTCTCAGCATCTTACGTAAAGTACACAGTGAGGCAACACGCGCAGGGCTTGAGCCGGAGCTTGTGCTGGCGGTGATACAAATAGAAAGTGCATTTAATCCCTATGCGGTATCTGTTGTTGGCGCTCAGGGCATGATGCAGGTGATGCCTTTTTGGAAAAAAGAAATCGGTCGAGTTGAAGACAACCTGATTAATTTAGACACCAACTTGCGTTACGGCACCACAATACTTAAACATTACATCGATCGCGAAAAAGGTAAGATTGCCCCTGGCCTAGCACGTTACAACGGCAGCTATGGCAGCACTAAATATTCGAGTAAAGTAATGAATGCTTGGTTTGATCGCTGGCGTTAATTACTAAAATACTGTCATCATTATTTATTAACTTTAAAAACGCTTTTAAATAGTACTTATTAAACGTGCGCGTTAATAGAGCTCTTTAACGTCTTCAATTAAGACATCTATCCCCAGTTTTATTTTATCCATTGGCTGACAAAAGTTAACCCGAAGACATTGGTGCTGATGCTCCCAATTGTCGTCATCTAATGGCTGAAAAAAATGATGCCCCGATAATACCAACAGACCCTTCGCTTTTAGTCGCTCATATAAGACTTGGCTGCTAATGGGCAAGTCTTGAAACCACAGCCATAAAAAGAAAGCACCTTCTGGCTTATGTAGTTTAAGCGGTGAGTGTTGTCGGCCCGAGGCTTTTAATCCAGAAACTTCTATCTTATTTAACAGATACGCTAGCGTTTTCTGTAATTGGGATTCATAAAATGGCTTTATGGTATTTTGCATCAACGGCAATAAATCACCCGATTGAATTAATGATTTACACAGTGCAGGCCCTAAGTTACTGGGCGCTAAAGATAGACTTGCTGTCGCACGAGAAAAGCGCTTTATCGTATCTTTATCCGCTATAACAATACCTGTTCTGACACCAGGCAATCCTAATTTAGATAAGCTGAAAATAAGAATCGTGTTCTGATCCCAAAGTAAATCATGATCGACAAAGGTGACATTGGGAAAGGGTTTACCATAGGCAAGGTCGATAATGAGAGGAATATTACATGCATCACAACGTTTTTTTAACTCAAGGATTTCTGCATCGGTAACGATATTCCCCGAGGGATTAGTCGGCCGAGATAAACACACAGCGGCTATATCTTTATCAATTTTAAGCGCATCAAAATCTATTGTGTATTTAAAAAATGTATCGTCTATTTGATTTATTTTTGGCGCGTATGTTTTAAACATGTCGGCATGTAGACCCGCATCGGCATAACCCAAATAATCAGGCACCATAGGCAGTAGTATTTTTTTATGATGTTCATTACCCGTGTCATCGTCCCCTGCCAACATATTAAATAAATTAAAAAAGGCAGACTGGCCACCATTGCTAATAGCGATATTCTCAGCACTGATTGGCCACTGATATTGATCACATAAAAACTCAGCCAGTATCTCTAAAAAGGCAGGATCACCTTGAGGCGGTTGATATTCACCCACCAATTTATGCAATGCATTTGGATCTTGCGCTAACTGTTGTAAATGCTTAGCAAAGCATTGCTCTGCTTCATCTATTTTTGCAGGATTACCACCGCCCATAAAAAGCAGCTCTGGATTAGTATTAAGCGCATCACCTAAATCTTCCATCAAAGAGGCCGTACCCGAAAATCCAGTAAAACGTTTTGCAAAGCGACTCATTTATTTATCCAGCTAAACTTTATTGTTCATAAAAAGATAATTGCCTAAGAGCAATCCAAGTTGATAATACCGCTTAACACTAATATTAAACACATTAAATCATCAAATTTATCTTACCGCTTAAAAGTAAAGAGAATGCATAGATAGGAGAAATAAACAGAAGAGATGGGGGCAGGAAAAATAAGCAGGCCAATTATAGCTAAGCAATATGACGTTATCGTTATTAACAACATCTATCTTAGTGGAGTAAAATATCTAGTTGATCCGCTAATTTTTTGGATATGTTGTCGGGAAACAAAAGTAATAGATGGCAATCAAAATCATTAGATTCAATCTTATAGTTGATCTCAACAGCAATGGTTGTGGGTGTTGTTATAATCGACTTCATATCGAATAACTCTGGCAAAACATGACAAGCCTGTAGAATAGTTTGCTGTCTCTCGATTGGCATTTCAAACATCTCGCCCAGCTGTTCAAAACAAGTATGAGTGATCGTATAGAATAACTCATGCAATAATTTTTCGTTCTCAGCCTCGGTCACTAATTTACGCGCAATATTAGCCGCTAAATTTTTAATGCTCTCATCGCCCACAATCATTAATCCACGAAAAGGCACATCCCCTACCGTACAATTTTGGCTAATAACCGATGTCGGTAAGTTCTCAGCTATCTCTTCAAATGACGAAATAAGCTCTGCGGTGGCAACACAGCGAATGACCGGTATAGGCAATTGCACAAAACACTGGGTAAGCTCTGCTAATGACTCAGCTGCAGCCCCCATAGCAATATTTGTTAATTCTTGTAGACAATCTCGCTGCTCTTCATTGAGAGGCAATGTAAAGCTCATGGCTTGGGCCTTTAATTATGCTTTATGGATAAACCGGTGATTCGATCGCATTGATCTAGCGGCTTTGTAAAATTATATGAGTGTTAGCACTGACGCTAAACCCTTACGCGAGACCATAAGCATTTAATACTTCTGATAATTTTTCTTTATTGATGGGCTTCTTGATAAACTCTATCGCGCCTAATTTTTTAACACGCTCACGAGCCTCTGGCTGGATATCGCCGGAGATCACGATCACCATGGCATTTAAGCCCTCTTTATGAACGTGTTCTAACACACCGTAGCCATCCATTTCAGGCATAGTTAGGTCGAGAAATGTCACCTCACCTTTGCCCTCACGGATGGCTTGTAAACCCTCAACACCATTAGTGGCAAAAGTTATATCAACATCCCAGTCTGACGGCAGTGAGCGAGCCACTTGCTTGCGGGCCATATTTGAGTCATCACAAATTAGTAAAGGTATTCCCATAACACTATTTTACTTCAATTAATTAACCCCAATAGCGATGTAGCCTTAATAGCCAACAATGCTAACCTCACTATCAAGTATAGACAATTTTTTAAAATCGCCAGTTTTAAATCACTTAACATCCATAAATACTTTAATAACTAGATGATACTATTGAATATCCGCAGTTCTTAGATATTGCGATATCCCTTTATATCTCTAACATTAAAGTAATAAGCAAGCTTACAAGACAAACTATTTGCTAACACGTAAACTAATAGACTATTAGATCATGAATTAACAACATGCTTCTGTTTGCACGATTTAAGTTTTGCAAAACTTAGCCATTAAAGACGAAACCTATGATTATCTACCACAATGCTCGCTGCTCTAAATCACGCCAAACCTTGGCTCTCATTGAAGGTGCGGGTATCAAACCAACAATTGTTAACTATTTAGACGCACCATTAATTGAGGCCGAAATTAATGACCTGCTCAATAAATTAGGGCTAGAAGCTCGCGCTATCATCCGCAGTGGAGAAGACGCTTACAAAGAACTCGGTTTAGGTGACAGTAATCTTTCCGAACAAAATTTGATCGCCGCTATTGCTAAACGCCCTAAACTCCTTGAACGTCCAATTGTTGTAAAAGGTAATGAGGCCATTATTGGGCGCCCCCCAGAAAATGTTTTAGAGCTACTCTAAACATAATATGTAAAGCAGGCGTTTTGAGCTGTCTGCCATATAAAACCACCGTTATCTTAAAAATAAGTTACCTAAAACCTAACAAATAAATAGCTAAATTATGAACAAACCTTATATTCTCGTTCTTTACTATAGCGTTAATGGCGCGACAGAAAAAATGGCACAACATATTGCCAGTGGCATAGAGCAGGAAGGCTGCGAGGCACGTACGCGCTGCGTACCTAAAGTCTCTGCCGAGTGCGAAGCCGTAATCGACACAATACCCGCTAAAGGCGCACTTTATTGCACCCCCGATGATCTTAAGTATTGCTCCGGGCTTGTGTTAGGCAGCCCCACACGCTTTGGCAACATGGCAGCGGCGATGAAATATTTTTGGGACAGCACCAGTAGCCACTGGTTAAATGGTGATCTTATCGATAAGCCAGCGGGCGTATTTACCTCGACGGGAAGTCTACATGGCGGACAAGAAAGTACCTTATTAACGATGATGTTACCGCTACTACATCATGGCATGATGATTATTGGGCTACCCTATAGCCAGCCAGAATTAATGGCAACAACAACGGGTGGCACGCCCTATGGAGCATCTCATGTAGCAGGTCATGATGGTCTCAATGCCATCAGCAATGACGAACAAGCACTTTGCGAAGCACTAGGCAGGCGCATTGCAGCTACTGCACTTAAGTTGATAGATCAGTGAAAAGTGTGATGTTACTTTTACACGAAAATTGATTTTTGAAGCACTCATTTCGAAGAAACCTATATAGAGACAATAAGACAATGGCATTAATGACAAACGATAAAAAAATTAACCTAACACTGCTGTTATCCTTTATGGGCTACATCATCTTACTCGGTGTTATCGCGCTAGATTCATGGGTTTCATCAGAGACATTTTGGGGTATATGGGCATTACAAACCTTGCCTTTATTATTAATTTTACCGGGCCTACTCACTAAATATTATCGAAGTTATAGCTGGCTATGCTTTTTAATGTTGGCGTATTTTATTAGCTATGTTGTGCAAGTTTATTCACCAACTCGCGACATACATGATTGGTTTGGGTTGGTCGCTACCATTGTTGTGTTTATCGCAGCCATGTTTGCGAGCCGCTGGTTACAGCGATTAACAGTTACAGAATAAAAAAATAGAAAAAGAACTATAACGAGAGAGTTTGTTTTACAAAGGGAATTGTTAGCTTACGTTGATCGATAAGAGATGCTTTATTTAGCATTGAGATCATTGCAAATAAGTCACTTGAAGAGCGTCTAACACGTTTTAGTAAAAAATTGGCGACATCATCAGGCAACTCTAAACCCAATTGCCGCGCGCGCATTTGAATAGCCGCTAATCTGTCATTGTCATCAAGTGAGCTTAGATGCAGTACTGAGCCCCACTGCAGTCGCGAGTGTAGATCTTTTAAGTTAAGAGATAGCTCTCTAGGCGCTGTATGACTGGCAATAACTAAGTATTTATCTTGGTCCCGCAGTTGATTAAATAAATGAAACAACGCCTCTTCCCAATCACTCTGCCCCACGATTGCTTCGATATCATCGATACAAATCAGTTGTGATTGATCGACACCGTCTAAAATCATTGCCGGCGGGTATATCGATAAATCTTTTAACGGTAGGTATTGCATAGTTAATGCAGGTAAATTATTTTGAATAGCACTCAACAAATAACTAACGCCACTGCCAACCTCACCCCAAAGGTAAATAAAATTATCGTATGGCGGTTTTGATGACGGTGAAGAGCCAAAATCTTTTAAGGCAGCAATTAATGCACGATTATTTTCTGTGATAAAAAAATTATCAAAAACTGTCGAGCCTTCGAGTGAAATAGGTAATGGGATTTGTGTGAGCACGGGTGTTACTCTTGCCAAACAAACTCGTAAAGAGTCTGTAGGGTTGAGGGCGTGACAATAGGCTGAGCACTTGAATCAATGGTTGCCACAGTATTAGCAGGCCGAGTATTGGCGACAGGTCTTAGCTGTTGATCTAAATTAATGGTATTCATTAAACGGTCAACACTTGAATTTAAATTTGCCTTAACCAATAGCTGACCATTATGGACTTTCTCTACATTGAGAGACTCAACTAAAGGCAATGATTCTAAATAGGCAACCACCGATGCATAATAGTTAAAATCGCCCACGTTATTAATCTGTAACATCACAAAACGAGAGTCACCCGATAAATTGGGTGCCACCGCATAAATATTGGCAAAGTGATCCGTCACCTGATCTATCACCAAGCCCGCCACTGCATTTTGGCTAGCAGCCGTTGCTGAAAAATATTTGGTTTTGTCGCGATGCAGCAACAACATATTAGCGCTCCACTGACCTGAAATCATACTAAATCGACCCGCTAAAATAGCATCGGTATCGTAACGGCTCGAGGCAACACGAATAGACTCTTCATCTAGTGCCCATAGGCGTGAGACCGATAAACTTGATCGATCTTTCAAATCCAACACTGGGCTTGTAATTGGCAAGCCACGCTCAGATGCCGATTTTTTTAATGCTTCTGCCATTGTTGAGTTTGCTTTTATATAACTTTTTTTGCCGCTATTAAGAGCACCCCACACTAAAATATCGGGGCGATTAGATAGCCAAATAGGTAGTTGATTACTCTTTAATATTTTTTCGAGAGGGGCTTGTGCAAAACGCATCAGAAGGCGGTTGGCGGGTTGTGTAGCGCCTGCGATAGTAATGACTTGATCGGTTTGTTGGTAGCCAAATTCAGAGACATAAATAGAGGCTTTATTGATAGCTGCGCGAACTGCGGGTGCTTCTAATACGGATTTACTACCCGCCAGCCTCACAAAAACAGTGGCTAAGGCCTGAGCCGCGGCTTGGCTGCGCACTGCATTCGATTGGTTTACAACCAGCGCTTCCATCGTGTAGATATCGACATTTTTAGCGCTGTAGCTACAAAACGATGCGAACAAGCCCCCTATAAAAACAGCGCTTAAAAGACTCGATTTGAATAACTTTAACGAAAAAGGCTTTGTGGCGAAGAAGTCCAATGTAGAAGTCACCAAAATACTCTCTCTTGCTTAATGATTTAATAAAAATAGACCTAGGAGGCTGATCTTAACCGAGCTTATTTTGACATAGATACACGGTAAAAATCCATACTCATACTGAGTAGTTAGAAGCTTGTTGTCATTAGGCCCATAAAGATGACCAAGATCACCTAATAACCCTACTGGTGTGAATAACAAACTGGTAGAATGTGCATTTTAAATTTTTGAGAATATCGCCACCCATTATGAGCAATTCTTCTTCTGATCTAAACAAGCCTTCTTCATCTAAGCCAGCATCGGCCAACGGTGTGTCACTAAGCTACAAAGATGCCGGTGTCGACATCGATGCTGGCAATGCATTAATTGAGCGCATTAAAGGTGTCGCAAAACGCACTCGTCGCCCCGAAGTAATGGCAGGCCTAGGTGGTTTTGGCGCACTATGCGAAATACCCGAAGGCTACAAGAAGCCTGTATTGGTCTCGGGCACTGATGGCGTTGGCACTAAACTACGCCTTGCAATGGATGCGAATAAACACGACACCATTGGTATCGATTTAGTAGCCATGTGCGTTAACGATTTGATTGTTTGTGGTGCCGAGCCTTTATTTTTCCTCGACTATTATGCAACCGGCAAGCTCAATATCGATATAGCGGCTGATGTTGTTAGCGGTATTGGTCACGGCTGCGAACTCTCGGCATGTTCTCTGGTAGGCGGTGAAACTGCCGAAATGCCTGGCATGTACGAAGGTGAAGATTACGACCTCGCGGGCTTTTGTGTGGGTGTCGTTGAAAAAGACGAGCTAATTGATGGCAGTAAAGTAAGCTCAGGAGATACATTAATTGCACTCGCCTCTAGTGGCCCACATTCCAATGGCTATTCTTTAATTCGCAAAGTGATTGAACACAGTGGCGCTGATCTAGACCAAGCAGTGAGCGCAGACGACTCTACATCGCTCGCGGATGCCCTACTGACGCCGACGCGTATTTACGTCAAATCCGTACTCAAATTGATTAAAACCCTACCGGTTCATGCTATTTCACATATTACGGGTGGTGGCCTGTTAGAAAATATTCCCCGTGTATTGCCTGCGCAAACAGCTGCCATTATCGATACAGAAAGTTGGCAGTTACCCGCAATTTTTAACTGGATACAACAACAAGGGAACATTAATGCAACCGAGATGTACCGCACCTTTAACTGCGGTGTTGGTATGATTATTTGTGTGAGTAAAGACAATGTAGATATGGCTCTAAAAACGCTACAAGACTCTGGTGAGAGCGCATGGGTCATTGGCCATATCGACGATAAATCACCATCAAGTGATGCGGTTATTCTTAAAGGGTCTGAGTAATGCCTGGGGCCGTCAACTCAAAACCTGCCTGTCGTGCCGTAGTTCTTATCTCAGGTAGTGGTTCCAACTTACAGACCTTAATTGACGGCCAGCAAGCAGGTAATTTACCCATTAGTATCGAAGCTGTCATTAGCAATCATGCTGGCGTGCTTGGCCTAAAACGCGCCGACGCCAACAATATTCCTAACCATGTACTCGCTCATAAAGGCTTTGCCGATAGAAGTAGCTTTGATGACGCTTTACGACAATTAATTGATAGCTATCAACCAGACCTTGTCATTCTGGCTGGTTTCATGAGAATACTAACGCCTGAATTTGTGCGCCACTATACCGGTCGCATGCTCAATATACACCCATCATTACTGCCCAAATATCAAGGCTTACACACGCATCAACGTGCACTTGAAAATAATGATAATAATCATGGTGTCAGCGTGCATTTCGTTACCGAAGAGCTCGATGGTGGCCCTAATATTATCCAGGCTATTGTCCCTATATTTAATGGTGACGATGTTGAAAGCCTAACCAAACGTGTTCAAGTACAGGAACATATTATCTACCCTATGGCAGTTGCTTGGTTTGCCGAGCAACGTTTAGTAATGGAAAATGACATTGTTTTATTGGATAGTGAACCTTTAGCAAAAGAAGGCTATCAAATAGATTCTCGCGCCTCATAATTACTTTAAGGGTTCTATTTTGATAAACACTAACAAAACGATGATTTATCGTTTACAAAATTTATTTGTATTAGTCATACTTTTGTTTCACACCATGACGGTATCGAGTCATGAACCCCCATCGGATAATGCAACACTCCCCTTTTTTAAAGCCAATTACGATGCTGTTATTAGTGGCTTTTCGGTACAAGCAATGCGTGAGTACAAGCGATTAGATAATGGCTTGCTCGAGCTTAATTTTAGCGCGAGTTCATTGCTGGCTAGTTTAGCTGAAACTTCTCAATTTTCGTGGAACAAACAAATTATCCAGCCCTTATCTTTTTCAGCAACACGTGATATTTTGGGTATCAAAAAGGCGAGTCAGCTTGATTTTAGCCACAGCGATAAAACATTAACCCGCACCATAAAAAAACAAGAAGAAAACTTAGTTTATATAAATAATTCTTTAGACCGTTTAAGCTTTCAGCTACAGCTTCAACAAGACTTATTATTAAACAAGAAAAACATCACTTATAATATTGTGCATAGAAATAGCATTAAAAAAAATCAGTTTGAAATCATAGGTGAAGAGGTCATTAGCACTAAAGCGGGTGACTTAAAAACGTTAAAAATAAAGGTCATTAGAGAGAGTACACGCCGCGTTACTTTTATTTGGGCTGCAATCGATTGGCAATTTTTATTTGTTCGACTCATACAGCTAAAAGATGATGAAGAACAATTTAGTATTGAATTAACCGATGCCATTGTTGGCAATCAAATAGTTACCGGCTTAAAATTATAAATAATTACATACACTATACAAATGAGGAACTTATGAACATAACTAAAGACAGTGTAGCTAGTTTTCACTACACCCTTAAAGATGATGATGGCAACACTATCGATACATCCGAAGGACAAGAACCATTACCCTATCTTCATGGCGCTGGCAATATTGTACCGGGCCTTGAGCGCGAACTTGAAGGTAAGGTTATTGGCGATAAAGTATCCGTTATTGTGAAGCCGGCAGATGGTTATGGCGAACTCAATGAGACCTTGATGCAAGAGTTACCAAAATCAATGTTTGCCGGTATCGATGATATTGAAGCAGGCATGGATTTTCAGGCAGAAACTGATAACGGTCAACAAATGGTCACGGTTACTAAAGTAGAAGGGGATACTGTCACTATTGATGGGAACCATCCACTTGCCGGTAAAAACTTACATTTCGATGTAGAAGTTACTGAGGTTCGTGAAGCTAGTAGCGAGGAGCTTGAACATGGTCATGTTCATGGACCCGGTGGTCATGAACATTAAAAGTTAATGCCGCAATATTAATGAAAATAAAAAAGGGTTGCGTATGTTTATATAACATCGGCAACCCTTTTTTACTTGTGCTTCTTAATATAAATAATCGCTATTTAGAGCAACATTCAAAGACTAATTGTTAAGATCACTTTAAACAATATCTTAAACTTTTTTAAGTCATTTATTAATGCGATCTATTAGCCTATGTTTAAAAAAAGAGTTTAAAATAAGGCCGCATTAATCCATAGGTGACAATAGATACTCGCTACATAACCAATAGCAATGACTGGCGTCCATTTTAAATGGCTAAAGAACGTATATTGACCTTTAGATTGGCCCATTAAAGCAACACCGGCTGCCGAGCCAATCGATAATAAACTACCACCTACTCCTGCGGTTAATGTCACTAGCAACCATTGGCCAAGTACCATATCTGGATTCATGGTTAATACCGCAAACATTACCGGAATATTATCTACAATAGCCGATAGAATGCCAACCATAATATTTGCATATAAGGGATTCCATTGCGTATACATTAACTCTGACGCTAAACCCAAATAACCTAAAAAGCCTAAACCACCCACACACATCACAACGCCATAAAAGAACATGAGCGTATCCCACTCGGCACGCTGGACATGACTAAAGACATTAAACCCCGTAATCTTATCAAGCTCGCCCAGTTTCTCTGGATTGTCTTGATAAAATTTACGTTTGCGATCCAAAGAACCCGGTAGTGTTCTCTTGAGAAAATAACCAAAGAATTGTAAATAGGCAAGTCCCGTCATCATGCCAAAGACCGGCGGCAGATGAAGAAAACTATGACCTAAAATGGCTGTTAAAATAGTTAATAGAAAGAACACTGCAATGCGTTTTGCACCGCGCTTCATTTCTACACGCCCTTCACCTTCGGCAAGCATCGGCTTATCGGTAGAGATGAAAAAACTCATAATCGCTGCAGGTATAACAAAATTAACAACCGCGGGCAGAAATAAAACAAAAAATTGCTCGAAGGGCACTAAGCCTTTTTGCCAAACCATCAGCGTTGTAATATCGCCAAAGGGACTAAAAGCACCACCTGCATTGGCGGCAACAACAATATTGATACATGCAAGGCTAATAAAGTTTTTATTATTAACACCAACGGCAAGTACAACTGCACACATAACCAGCGCAGTTGTTAAATTGTCAGCAATTGGAGAGATAAAGAAAGCAAGTATACCCGTCGCCCAAAATAACTGACGATAGTTCAAACCACGAGAAACGAGCCAGACACGCAACCAATCAAACATTTTGCGTTCTTGTAGTGCTGAGATATAAGTCATTGCAACGATCAAAAAGAGCAATAACTCGGCGTATTCGAGCAAGTTATGTCGTACCGCTTCTCCGACGACGGTATCGAAACCTCTATTGGCATAATAAATAGCAATTAAGGTCCAAATAATACCCGCTGCTAGCAATACTGGTTTTGATTTTCTCAGGTGTAAGTACTCTTCAGCGATAACTAAAGCATAGGCAATAACGAATACGATTAAACAAATATAACCAATCGATGAAGACGTTAAATCAAACATCACCTCTTCAGTAACTCCAGAACCTTCCGAGCTAAAAAGCAGGGGTGAAAAAATAAAAAATAAAACAACAGATGCTAATGAAGCAATTGTACGAAGCATGAAAATATCTCGTGAGAATTAGGCTAAACAATTTAAGCTAAAAAATAACTAACTAAATGATAATTGACTACATAATAAGTAAAGGAGGATACTAAAAAAACGGAGCCATCATACAAGAAAAACTCCGTGTATAAATACTCTTCTATAGTCTAACTACCCGTAATAATTTTAATAAAATAAATAACAATACAAAATAATGATAAGTGATAAGCAGTAATAGCTATTAATGAGATTAATTATCTTAAAAAATAAAATGATTAACCGAAAGTCACTTGGAATTATTTCGCTCGCCAACTTTAATTTAATTTAATTTAATTTAATGAGAAATAGGCTGTAAATCAATATTAAGGTCGATAAGTCACCAATAAGCGAATGGCACTTACCATCGGTTTACACGAAGACTTTAGGGCTTCGCGTACATCTGAGAAGT
>CAXMPB010000287.1:0-20157 GCA_964195035.1 Cellvibrionaceae bacterium
ATCTCTTGCCATGATTCTGGAAATACGTCTAAACCACCATAATACTTCCAGACCATACGAGCGGCAGAAGGTGCTGCTGGATCGATAATATGACGGGCATCTTGTTTATTGCGTAGTGCCTCTGATAAATGATGATCAAACGCTAGATGAATACCGTTAACAAAGGGTAGGTTGGTCGAAATGTCATTCTTGGATACGGCAATTTTTCCATCTTGCATGTCTTTGGGGTGAACAAAGGTAATATCGTCTATCAGCTCTATATGCCTTAATAAAACGGCGCAGACTAAGCCATCAAAGTCACTACGAGTGATTAGTCTATATTTTTTGACTGTTTCATTGCTTGAAGCTCTGCTTGTCACAATTACTCCCATAATATGCCCAAAGATGGTTTTTTCTAGCCGAATAAACGTAAATCTAATGGTATTTAATGCAGCCGTGCTATAAAAGTATAGACAAGCTTTTAGCTGGCGTTAGAATAAATTGGTCCGCTTATGGTTGGTTTAATAAGATAGGATTGGCATCAAATACAGCTGGGGGCTCTCAGTGTTATTGGGTTCTGTGTCGACACTTGGCTATTGTTGCGGTCAGAGTGCACTGCTTGCAGGCAAGGCTACCGGGTCGTGTGCCCCCTTGCCCACATGCCTATAGGCAAGACAAAAATGCACCTAAAAAGGATCTCTGAGTATGATAAATAATCGATTGAGTACGTTTTTCATCGCGGCCACTTATGGTGTAGGCCCACATAAACGCAAAGTGGCGTGCGTTCAAGGATCTCATAATGATTAAGTCTCACCTCATCAGCACTAAAGGCGTCTTTTGTCTATTATTTTGTCTTATTTTGATTGGTTGCGGTTCACCTAAAAGTGCCGAGGCGATATTTGATAATTATCTAGCGCGTTTATCTAACGCTTTAGATGTCGAGCGTGCGGATGATTTTTTATCGCCGAAATTAATGCGTTATCCCGCAAATCGAGAGATGTTTTATGCTGTGGCGCCCACAAAAATAAACCTGTTAGATTTTTTAAAGTTGTCGTCCTGTGATTTGCAGCGACATATTGGTCAGCGTAATAGTGGTTTAGGACGGGTTTTACAGCCATCTCAACGTTTAATCTATGAATATAAATTTATTAATTTGGGCGACGCCTGCCTAAAAGCATTAGATGATAAATCCGAGTTATATCGTCTTTTAAATGAATCGTTAATCCTTAAGCGAGAGCAGCTAGCAATGGTGCGTTGGAATGCAGTATTTGCGAGTCATGAGTTTTCTGTGTTGTTCTCTTTGGGTGCAGATCCTCTAAATGTTGAAGAAATTATAATTGAGCCTAATGAATTGTATGCTGCCTTAGAGAATATCTATCGATATGCTAGCGCCAGCGAATTGTCAGAGTCAGATGAGCTTGCATTAGAGCAAGCTTTTAGTGTGGTTGTCTCTTCAAAAAGACTCGGTGAGATAAGGCATTCTATGCAGCTTGTGCGTCTATTTCTGGCTGATGGCGATAAATTATTAAGGTCTCGCTTGTCGGGTAGACCCCTGTGTTTTAATGAAAAGCCAAACCAAAAGTTTAATGTGCTGCAAACTGTTTTTCTTAAATATTATATAAATGAAATACAGCCTTATATTGCTAAGCTACATCAGCAAAGTGACCCCTTGTTTAAGCGTATTGAGCGGTTGAGTGATCATTTGAATAAGGATCAAAGAATGTCCTTGGCTTTCGATAACTTTTGGAATGTAGTTTTTGTTAACGAAGATAGCGAGTGGCAATTATATAATGAAGCTATTAGCCAGCACACAAAAAATTGGCAGCGATTATTGATTCAGTGCGGTCGTCTGCCAAGTTAAATTTGTGAGGTGTTTATCAATATTTATATTAATGTTTAGATCAAGGTATCGGTTCGAATGATATTTAAAATAGTTAGCATATGACATGCAACAACAATAAAGGTGATTTTATGCCGGAGAGCTATATACCAATTAGGGTAATATTGATTGATGTGTTTTTTTTCCCAAAGTAATAAGAGTAAAAAACCCAATAGCATAAGTCCTGTTGCATGCAGTGGTGCTAAAAAATAGCAGCCTAAGGGCCATAGCGAAAAAACCATAGCTACATGAATAGTGCGCGAGCGATTGTTATCAGCTTTTGTATCATGTGGCTCGCTATTCTTAGGTGTTGAAAACAAAGCTGTTGCCCAAAGTGTGCCGGCTAAAAAAACAAAAATAAGTGATGAATAAAATAAAAAGCTTTGTATAAAAAATGGTTCGTCAGCAATAAATACCCAGGGACCAAACGCGCCTATAAAAAAAGGCAATAAGCCTAGGTGCATATAATTAGTAATAATATCTTGACGATCGCTTAACGCAATCTGGGGGGTGTTAGGCCTATTGTTATCTGTATTCATTAAATTGCTCGATATAGGTTACCAATTAGATAGCATTTATTAAGTTATTTTACACTGATATCAAGCTTTAGATGCATGTAGTAAAAATATAAGAAGAACTTTTTCTAGCCTTCTGTGTCATAAATCGTGCTATAAAACGATTATAAAATAAAAAATGTTATATTGGCCATAGAAGTTCATCTCAGTTCTTCACCAAAGTTGTTGGCCTTATCGTCTAAAGATCATGACCTTATGCTCTATAATTGAATAAATGACTAAAAATAAGATGAATTTTTATATTATGTGTAAGGTGAATAAAGTTAGTTTGATTTCAATTGTTGCGGCATTGAGCCTTTTTATCACGGTCGATATCTTAGCATCTCAAGATCCAATAAAAAGTCACGCTATTGCGATACATGGCGAACCCAAATATCCCGCTGATTTCACCCGCTTCAACTATACCTCTCCTAAAGCTAAAAAAGGTGGTGGATTGCGCTTGGCGGGTAAAGGCACATTTGATAGCTTGAATGAGTATATTGCTAAGGGCAATCCAGCGGATAACCTTGCGCTCCAGTATGATACTTTAATGGTGGCCTCTGCAGATGAGCCCTTCACTCAGTATGGCTTGCTAGCCCATAAGATTGAATACCCTGAGGATAGAAGCTGGGTGATTTTTCATTTGCGGCCTGAGGCGTATTTTCGCGATGGGCACCCTGTGGATGCCGAAGACGTGGTGTTTAGCTTCAATCTTTTGTTAGATAAAGGTAGTCCTATCTATCAGTTTTATTACCAAGATGTTATCGATGTAGTGGCATTAGATGCCTTTAGAGTGAAGTTTACGTTTGGGGACACTAATACCCGCGAGCTACCGTTAATTTTGGGTGAATTACCGGTTTTACCCAAACATTTTTGGGAGGGTAAAGAGTTTGATAAAAGTAGTTTAGAGATCCCCTTAGGCAGTGGACCTTATCGAGTAAAAAGCGTCGACGCCGGTAGAAACATCACTTATGAGCGAAATTATAATTATTGGGGGCAAGATCTGCCCGTTAATAATGGGCTTTATAACTTTGATATTATCAGTGTTGATTATTATCGAGATAATAATATTGCCATCGAGGCTATTAAAGCCAACGAATATGACTTTCGCTGGGAAAATAGCTCAAAATTTTGGGCAACGGCCTACGATATCCCTGCCATAAAAAACAAACAGCTGATTAAGAAAGAGATAAAGCACAGTGCCAATAAAGGTATGCAGGCCTTTGTCTATAATCTTCGCAAGCCTCTATTTCAAGATGTAGTACTCCGAAAAGCTATTAGTTATGCATTTGATTTTGAATGGTCAAATGAGATGCTTTTTTATAATGTTTATAGCCGCGCTTATAGTTTTCACTCTAATAGCGAGCTCGCAGCCACGGGTTTACCAAGTAAAGATGAATTGGCCCTGTTAACACCTTACAAAGATCAATTGCCAGAGTCTGTCTTTACCGAACCTTACGAACTCCCTAAGTCTGATGGCAGCGGACATAATCGCCCTAATTTACGCAATGCAAAAGCGATGCTTGATAATGCGGGTTATGTGGTTAAAAAAAATCAACTTTATAATGCAGAGGGTAAAAAAGTAAATTTTGAAATTTTATTAGTCTCTCCAGGCTTTGAGCGAATTGTTAACCCATTTATTCGAAGCCTTAAAAAACTCGGTATTTATGTGAATGTGCGTCTGATCGATCGGTCGCAATATATTAATCGTAAGCGTAGTTTTGAATTCGATATGATCGTACATTCTTTTGCACAAAGTGAATCACCCGGTGCTGAGCAGCAAAATTTTTGGGGTTCTAGATCTGCAAAAATAGAGGGTAGCGGTAATTTAGCGGGCATTGCGAATCCTGTTATCGATCATCTTATTGAATATGTTGTTAATGCGCACTCACGTAAGGAGTTAGTAACAGCCACACGAGCATTAGATCGAGTGCTGCTCCATAATTACTATGCTATACCTCAGTGGTATACCTCGTCGTCACGTATTGTTTATTGGGATAAATTTAATTTTCCAGATACGTCGCCGGTTTATGATAAATATTATACTAGGGCGATTTATAGTTGGTGGTATAGCCCAGAAAAATCTGCAAAGCTCAATGCTCAGTAACTTGAGAGCCAGTAACTCGAGTGGAGATAATTAGGTGGCTAGTATTTAAAGTCGTTAAATCTTGGGGCTTGTCGAACAGACTCCTAGCTTTAGTTTATTAATTTCAATCTGTATAGAGCACAATAATAATATTATGGGCACATATATTTTAAGGCGCTTAATGCTCATCATTCCTACCTTGTTAGGTATATTGGTGATTAATTTTTGCATTATTCAAGCGGCTCCGGGCGGCCCTGTCGAACAGCTGATTGCTTCTATTCAAGGAGAGGATGCGGGTGACACTGATCGCACCGGGGGTAGTGGTGGATCATTTGAATCATCATCGACAAGTGGATCTGATTATCGTGGTGCTCAGGGGCTTCCGCCCGAAATTATCGAAGAAATAAAAAAGCTTTATGGCTTCGATAAGCCAGCTCACGTGCGTTTCTTTGATATGTTGTTTAGTTATGCTCGCCTAGATTTTGGCGATAGCTTCTTTCGTAATGAAACAGTAGTAAATCTTATCTTAGAAAAAATGCCCGTAACGATATCGCTAGGTTTATGGAGTACATTAATCATTTATTTAATTTCTATTCCTTTAGGTGTGTATAAAGCGGTCTCTCACGGCAGCCGTTTTGATGTCTACACTAGTTTTTTTGTGGTCATTGGTAATGCCATTCCCAGTTTCTTATTAGGTATCTTTTTAATTGTTGTGTTTGCAGGCGGCAGCTTTTTAGATTGGTTTCCTCTTCGAGGTTTAACCTCCCCAAATTTTGACGAGCTTTCGTGGTTTGGCAAAATTAAAGATTATTTTTGGCATTTAGCGCTGCCGCTAACGGCCTATACCTTGGGCGGTTTTGCTACGCTCACGATGCTGACTAAAAACTCTTTTTTAGATGAAATTAATAAACAATATGTGACGACTGCAAGAGCTAAAGGCCTGAGTGAAAATCAAGTGCTTTATAAGCATGTGTTTCGCAATGCAATGCTAATCGTAGTGTCGAGCTTTCCAGCTGCTTTTTTGAGTATTTTTATTACAGGGTCATTATTAATTGAGGTTATTTTTTCGCTAGATGGCATTGGCTTGTTAGGCTTTGAGTCTATTTTAAATAGAGATTACCCAGTGGTCTTCGGAACATTATTTGTATTCACTCTGTTTGGGCTAATCGTTAAACTTATTTCTGACATAGTCTATGTGTGGGTCGATCCACGTATCGATTTTGAAAGTCAGCAGCATTAGGAGCGATAACTGATGAAACTTTTCTCTGTGTTTTTTTCTGAACTATCTCCTCTAAATCAGCGTCGAAAAAAAATATTTTTTAGTAATCGACGTGCAACTTGGAGCTTATGGATTTTTGTTTTTTTGTTTTTTATTAGTTTGTTTGCAGAATTTTTTGCAAACGATAAACCGCTGCTAGTTTCTTACAAAAATGATTTCTATATGCCTATTTTGACGTCGTACCCAGAAACCACTTTTGGTGGCGACTTTGATACAGATGCAGATTTTAGTGACCCTTATGTCATTAACTTGATTGAGAATAACGGTTGGATGATTAAACCAATTGTGCCTTTTAGCTATGATACGCATATATCTAATCTGCACGAGCCTGCACCGTCTTCGCCAACTTTACAAAATTGGTTAGGTACTGACGACCAAGCACGCGATGTATTTGCGCGGGCACTTTACGGTTTTAGAATCTCGATGTTGTTTGCTTTGATATTAACCTTAGGCAGCACCATTATTGGTGTCACGGTTGGTGCTCTTCAAGGGTATTACGGCGGCAAGGTCGACCTATACGGGCAACGTATTTTGGAGATTTGGAGTGGCCTACCGCGTCTGTTTGTATTAATTATTCTTGCCAGTGTTATTCAACCTAATTTTTGGTGGCTACTGGGTGTGATGTTGTTATTTAGTTGGACGCGTCTTGTCGATGTTGTTCGTGCAGAATTTCTACGAGGTCGTAATTTGGATTACGTGCGTGCCGCAAGGGCGATGGGGGTGAGTAATACAAAAATTATGTCGCGTCATATTCTGCCTAATGCCATGGTTGCGACGATGACAATGCTACCTTTTATTATGACAGGTGCCGTGGTCACATTAACTTCTCTCGACTTTTTAGGTTTTGGGCTGCCCGTGGGTTCCGCATCATTAGGCGAGTTAATGTCGCAAGGTAAGGGCAATTTACATGCTCCTTGGCTGGCTATTACTGCCTTTTTAGTGATCTCTACAACGCTAACCTTATTAGTTTTTATAGGTGAGGGGATTCGCGATGCCTTTGACCCGCGTTTGATTACTCAATAGTTATACCGCTAAGTAAATCTGTAAAAAATAGTAAAATTAAATTGTAGCAATAAATAAATAGTAGAGATTATGAGCCAAGAAAAAACTATTTTAAGTGTTAATGATCTTTGCGTGTCTTTTCAGCAAGGCGATAAGCAGACGCATATTGTAAAAAACATCAGCTTTGATGTTGAGCACAATACAACGGTTGCATTGGTGGGAGAGTCGGGTTCAGGTAAATCACTCACGGCTCACGCTATTATGCGTTTGCTGCCTTACCCCGTCGCTTTTCATCCAAGTGGTGAGATTTGGTTTTCAAGTGACACTGATATTTGCGCACGGGCTCAAGGCATTGACAGTAAAGTCAGCGAGTCACCAAAAAAATTCACTAAAAATAAAACGGGTAATCAATCCGAAGAGCTATTGTCACGTTCGCTTAAATCGATGACGGCTATTCGCGGTCATGACATAGGCATGATCTTTCAAGAGCCAATGAGCGCCCTGAATCCATTACAGATGATCGAAGCGCAAATTGGAGAATCGGTAAATCTGGGGCATTATTCTTCAGGCAAAGATTTGTCAAAGGGCGACTCGCCTAAAAAAAATCTTTCTAGAAGTGAGACGCGTGAGCAAGTTTTATCGTTATTGAGACAGGTGCATATTGTTGACCCTGAATCAAAGTTAAAATCTTACCCGCACGAGTTATCTGGCGGGCAACGTCAACGTGTGATGATTGCAATGGCGCTTGCCAATAGGCCTAAATTACTGATTGCCGATGAGCCAACAACTGCCTTGGATGTTACCGTACAAAAAGAAATTCTTGATTTGTTAAAAGAATTACAGCAACAATATCATATGAGTATTTTATTAATTACTCATGATTTAGGGGTTGTGAAATATCTAGCCGATCAGGTGTTGGTGATGCAGCATGGTGAAATAGTCGAGCGCGGCGATACCCATACAGTTTTACATCAACCACAGAACGCATACACGAAATTATTAATGGATAGTCACCCTAAAGGCGAGCCTGTTGAGATAGAGGCGCGTGATGAGCCATGCTCTGTTGTCGTCGAGACTAAAAATTTAAATGTGATCTACAATAAAAACAAACCTTTGTTTGGTAAGTGTAAAGATTTTTTTCTTGCGCTAGAAGATATAAGTTTTCAACTTCACGAAGGTAGAACACTAGGTGTATTGGGCGAGAGTGGCTCGGGTAAATCAACCTTAGCTTTAGCGATATTAAAACTTATACAATCAAAAGGCATTATTGAGCTAGAAGGGCGTGATATATCGTGCCTTAATGAAAATCAAGTGCGGCCCTTGCGCTGTGCTATGCAAGTCGTTTTTCAAGATCCATTCTCAAGCCTTAGTCCGAGGATGAGTGCCAAGCAAATTATTAGCGAAGGCCTACACCTACAAAACTTGTCCATAAAAAAGGAATCAGTTAATCAATTATGCGACACCGATATTGATAAAATGGTTGACGATATCATGATTGAAGTTGGTCTAGATCCCGAAACAAAACATCGATATCCACACGAGTTTTCGGGCGGTCAACGCCAGCGCATTGCCATTGCCCGCGCCTTTATTTTAAATCCACGCTTAGTATTTTTAGATGAACCTACATCTGCACTCGATCGCGCGGTGCAGATGCAGGTGATTAACTTACTTAGAAAGCTACAGCAGCAACGCAAACTCAGTTACGTGTTTATCAGTCATGACATTCATGTTGTCAAAGCCATGAGTCATAAAGTAATGGTTATTAAAAGTGGCGAAGTCGTCGAGCACGGTGATGCCAAAGATGTGTTAGAAAATCCACAACACCCTTATACGCAGAAGCTGTTGAAAGCAACATTGGATTTATAGCTGGTTTTTTGGATATCTTTGAATCTCTATTTTATGGATAGATCGATTTTTTTTAAAAAAACAGATCTACATTTTGAATTTTATTTTTTAAAATATAATTTCTATTTGCTTATATAAAAAAGCTACTCGCCTTTTAGGGCGAAACTAAATGTGTGGAGTAGGCAAGGTCAAACTAAGTGCTAAGATGCTTCTGAACATACCAACAAGACGCTCGTTGCTCGTAGTTTTTTTCAGTTGCCCACGCTAAACCCGCGTCAACTAAGGCCTCTGCAATGCCTCTTCCTCTCGCCAGTCTCGGCACAAAGGTATTATAAAAATCAACGCTACACGCACCATCCATGCGATATTTAAGAGCCGCGCGTTCATCGCCCGAGCCTAATAAACTTGGGTCTAACAAACCAAGGTCTAACAAACTAAGATCGACAAAAAATTCACTAGCAGCCTGGTCGTGATTAACGACAATTTCTTTCGTAATGATCGGGCGTACTTTTTTCATAAGACCTACAATCTGTATTGTGAGGCTGATACCTTTGCACCAGCAGGAGTTTTTATTCGCGGCAAGGTGAAAATGCAGCTCAAGAGGAGCCTGCAAAGAGTAGTCGTTCGATTGAGCGCATTTTTCCTCGTTCCTCCTTGTGGCGTAGACCCGCTGCGAGGAAAAGCAACTATCGTGGAAACGTCTTAGGCTATTTTATAACGACGGTTCTTTCTTGCCGCCACCATTGCCAATATTTGCTAAGTTCAAATCTGCTAGTTTAACTTGATGTTTTCCAAGTACATAGAGTATCGCTAAATTTAACTCGTTAGAGACTTCAGCATAAATAGGAAATTTTGTTGTATCGACATAGCTTGCTACATTGATAGAAATTCCGTGTTCTAGGTAACTTGCAAAGCGGACTCGACAGGGGATTTCACATATTTGTTCATGGTCATCTAATAATTGTTTGATATCGGTAATGACCGCTTCAATTTGTTGGGGGCTTGATTGATGCGAAAGCACCAGCTCAGGGCTGTAGCGAATACGATTGCGCTCAGAGTAGTTTTCTAGTTCCATATCTACAAAAACTGAATTCGATATGTTAACAAGAGTTCTATCGAGTGTGCGAATTTTTGTATAGCGCATGCCAATGTCTTCGACGAAGCCAATGTATTTTCCAAACTTTCCTAGGTTACCTACTTTAATAGGCGCACTAATATATAAGGTGACGCCACCAATCACGTTTTCAATTGATTTTTGCGCCGCTAATGCAATGGCTAATCCACCAATTCCTAAGCCGGCTAAAATTGTAGATGCTTCAAAACCTAGATTGTCAAGCCAAACTAATGCGGCTATGACGACAAAAACAATTTTAGTCATCGTGGTTAAAGGATGCAATAATTTAGCAGCAGGTTTGCGGTCGTTAGCGATTAATTTGTTAGCAAAGAACTCTCGGAGAATATTTAAAATACCCAGTGTCGACCAAATAGCAGCAATAATTATTAGGGTATACCCAGACATCAGTTTTACTAGGCCTAAAGTCGGGCTTAGGAATAATGTGCCCCCCGCTCTAAATAGTAAGATCAGCAGCAACAAGCGAATAGGACCTGAGATAATATCAACCAGTTGTTGCCCTAATTGTAGTTCGCGCCTTTTAATTGCCCATACGAGTAACTTAGTGGGTAACCACGATAGAAATATTGCAGCAATAAAAAGCCCTACGAAGGTGATCCATTGCCATAGTTGCATTCCTAGGATGGATTTTTGAGGTATAAACTGGACTAGTATTTCACCGATTGGGCCATCACCGTATTGCGTATATAGTTGGGGGAGGTGGTTGAGACTAATGCCTGCAACCTTCCAAATAAGTACGCCATCCTCACGCGCAATTCGCTGAACAAAAAAAGGAATTTTTTGATCTTTTAGCGGTATATATCCCACCAAATCACGGTTTTCGATAAAGCCATCATCCATAAACCCTATTTGATTGTTGCTTAGCTTAGGGAGATCAACCCACAAAGAGCGATCCAGTATGAGTTTAAGTGTTTTGGCTACCTCTTCACGCGGCATGCCCCGAATGTTTATGTTTACCTCCTTAAAATCAAGATAATGGACGGCCTCACTATAGTCATCATGTCGTATGGCGTCTAAGAAATGCTTAATGGTGCTTCTTGGTGTGCCGCGATTGTAGTCATCCAGTACAATTATACTGTCGGGTGTTTGGTTTTTACTGCTTTCTGATGGAGGGGGGGTGGCTAATTCTTGCGGAGTGTTTGTGTTTAAAACTAATTTGCCGACCGCATGAACGGGTACAGTGATGGAAAAAATAAGGAAAATAATAACGAGCCGTAACATAAAGAACACCATTGAAAAATTTTTGGCCAGCCCAACATTGCGACCTAGAATGCTCATTTTATAACAAAAATTGATAAATTGGTGGCGTTAAATTGTTTAATAAAATAATAAATTCAGTTCTCTAGATGGATTTAAGTCTTTTTGAGCAAAAGTTTTGGCTTGTAGCCCATTATTAACCTCGCGAACAACAGGCTAGTGAAAGTACCTTTCGTTATTATTTGTGTGACAGAAGTCGTCTGAGGCAAGTGTTTTTTATGCGTATCTAGAGAGGGTTTTTATAAGCCGATAATTTGTTGATTAGCGATGCGGTACTTAGCTTCAATGTCATTAACAAAGAAGGCAACGACGCTATCCGAGGCTTTTAGGCCATATCGATCAAAGGTTTTTGTTCCAGGCCCGTCATTCACCTCGATGACGACTGCGTCTTTTATATCGCTATTTTGATCGACCATAATGTCAACACCTGCAACCGTCAAGTCGGCTGTTATGGCAGCGTTTAAGGCGAGTATTTTTAAATAGGGGTTGATATTTACAAATGCTACATCACCACCTCTAGCAATATTCGACGGTGCTAGTGGTGTTTGAGCTGTTATCTTAATGGCTTTAGGTAGAACTTCATTGCCGATAACAAAGACGCGATAATGAAAGATAGGCTTTTGGCAATTACCAATAAACTGCTGAACTAAAAAAGCTTGGTGATCGCTTTTATTGGCTTGTAATTCTTTAGCAAAAATGGCGATATCTGCCTCAGAGTGCGCAAAGCGAATGCCCGAACCTTGGGTACCATAATCTGATTTAAAGACATAGGGTGGCATGCCTAAATTTTCTTTAATGGTACTAATGTTGTGTGTCGACAATGCGGTTTCAAAGTACATTGTATTAGGCGTCTTGATGTTGTTTTTTTGAAGTTTTTTGGTGAAGCATATTTTGCTATCAGTAACTTCTGTTGTGTAGCTCGAATTCAAGACAGGTACACCGCTATTTTCAAAAATTCGCAGATATGCTCTGCCAAGATCGGCAGTTCCCCAACTCCACAAAAGAGCCGCATCGTAATCTAGTGGTGAATATGTTTTATTTTTGTATAAAAGTGCAGGCGTGCCCTTTATATTAATGGTGGCGCACTGATTTGCGTTATTGCTGAAGTACGAAATAATATCAACGCTATCGATATTTTTATTGCGTTTAAACGCAGTAATAAGATTGGATGCGGTTTCGTTATTTTCATCTTCTACAAGAAACAGTGTTTTCATAGTGTCGCCATCAGTCAACGTATTTATTAATTTATCTATATGTCATTACTGACTTCAGCCATGCGTTTTAGTTCATCTCCGCTTAAGCGATAACATATCTTTTCTTCCATCGCAGTCGCCCCAATTTTCTCGTAAAACTTGAAGGCTTGAGTGTTGGTTTTACTGCTAGTCCAGTCAAAGCGAGAGCAGTTATTATCAAGTGCTATTTTTGATAAATTACTCATCATTTTTGCGCCAACACCTTTTCGAGAATACTGAGGCGCTATAAATATTTCTTTAAGAAATAATTGAGCAGTTTCTTTTGTGGCTGGATATAAAACAGCATAAGATGCTAGGCCGCAAATGCTGCCGTCATAATAGGCAAGCAGTATCTTAACCGACGCGCCTTTTGAGAAGACATTCTCTCTTAAATTGCTAGTAATAGCCTCCTTGCTAGAGGCGTTCTCTTTTAAATAATGTGAGCTCAACTGAGAAAATATGTCGACGGCATCATTAAACAATTTATCTTCATATTTTAGAATTGTTATCATTTCGAATAAGTTACCTTATGTTTTCTTATTAAATTTATGTTGAAATCACATACATTACACAAGAGCTCTGATCATAATAAAATGGAAATGTTCCCTTATTAATCTAATGTATTTTTACTTATAAGCCTATTAGCGGGCACAGTAACATAATATAAGCAGTGAATCCCTAGCCCGTAAGTCTGAGCTTATTATTAGCGATCATTCGGTGTTCTTGCCAGAACCCACACACTAATACTACCTGCGCCGGCTTTTTTATATTCTGCGGCTAGTGTATTGACAGTGGCGCCTGTTGTCATTACATCGTCAACAATAACGATAGATTCCCCGTTCAATGGCGGTGTTACCAAAAAACTATTGCGCAGGCTCTTTATGCGTTCTTTTTGGCTTAACGCCTTTTGTGGCTTTGTCGCTTTAATTCGACGACTGCCATCAAAATATTTTATGCCCAAATGTTTGCTAAGTTCACGACTAAAGAAGGCTGATTGATTAAATCCTCGACCCCATTGCCCTCGCCAATGAAGTGGCACGGGTGTAATGAGCGAGGGTAGTGGTAAATGTTGCTGTTGATAGTAGTGAAAAACTGATTCACAAAATATATCACTCAAGCCCTTCCCAACATATTCATGCCCTTTTTGCTTATATGCAAGAATTAATTGACTTATTGGGGCTTGGTACAAAAACGGCGAAAAAACACTATCGTAGGCAGGCGCTTGTTTTAGGCATTGCCCACAATATAGCGCAAAGTACCTTAACGGCAGGGCGCATTGTTGGCAGCTATGCTGTGGTTTGATTAAAAATCCTTGGCAGTGATGACATATTCTTGTTGGGCTTGTCTCGTCACATAATAGGCAGTGATGCTTAAGTCTTATCTCATGTGTTATGAGGCGATTGCATAGAGCTAAAAAATGACTAACAGATGACTTGTTTTGCCGACTGATATTATGAGAATTGAGGTTCTTTGAGGGTTGTTGATTCATCATTCATCCTTGAGTTAATCTCACAGTTAACCTTAAGTGTCTTAAAAGGTTGACAGCGTAGCTTGTCTTGTTAATATTGCCCTCATTCCATTAAAGGCAGTTGTCTCTATCATAAGGTGCTGTGTGCTTCTCACGCAAGTTCCTTAAAGTAGAGTGAAAACTCCAATACCCTAAAGCCCAGGTTCACTTATGAATAATGCGCAAACAACACCGTCGTCTACTTCTATACCCCCATTTATATTGCGTAACGACTGGACAAGAGACGAAGTTACCGCTCTGTTTAAACTTCCCTTTAACGATTTATTGTTTAGGGCGCAAAGTGTTCATCGGGAAAACTTTAATCCCAATCATGTACAGGTGAGCACCTTGTGCTCGATTAAAACCGGCGCTTGTCCAGAAGACTGCAAATATTGCCCTCAAAGCGCGCATTACGACACCGGTCTCGAGCGCGAAAAGTTAATGAAGGTCGAAGCTGTGATAGAAGAGGCGAAAGCGGCTAAAGCGAGTGGTGCAACGCGTTTTTGTATGGGTGCTGCCTGGCGCTCGCCCAACCATAAAAATCTTCCCTATGTGGTCGAGATGGTAAAAGGCGTTAAAGAGCTTGGTCTAGAAACCTGTATGACCCTGGGTATGCTTGATGAGCATCAATCTGAGGTGTTGGCCGAGGCAGGCCTTGATTATTACAACCACAATTTAGATACCTCGCCCGAGTATTATGGTGAAATTATCACTACGCGCACCTACCAAGACCGCCTAAATACCTTAGGTAATGTCCGCAATTCGGGTATGAAGGTTTGTTCTGGCGGCATTGTGGGTATGGGTGAGGGTGAGCTTGATCGAGCCGGTTTATTGATGCAGCTGGCTAATATGCCAGCCCATCCTGAATCTGTACCTATTAACATGTTGGTTAAGGTCAAGGGCACACCCTTTGAAAATATTGATGATTTAGATCCTTTTGACTTTATTCGTACCATCGCCACTGCACGTATCATGATGCCAGAATCTCATGTGCGTTTATCTGCAGGGCGAGAAGATATGAACGAGCAAATGCAAGCAATGGCATTTTTTGCTGGTGCAAATTCGATTTTTTACGGTGAGAAATTATTAACCACTGCTAACCCAGCTGCCAATAAAGACATGCAGCTCTTTAAGCGCTTAGGTATACAGCCCGAGCCCTATGAGGCCGTCGAGTCTCGTCGTATGGGTAATGTGAGTAATCAGGTTGTACAACATATGGAACCTAAGATTGTAAGCGCTGCTCAAGAGCATCAACAATTTTACAATGCAGCGAGTTAAACCCTCTGTGTTGGATGACGAATTGCAGGCAGTTTTAGACCAGCGTAAGCAGGCCCATCGATATCGAGAGCGGCTCACGGTTGAGCAATTAGCCTATTCTTCTGACGATACGGCACCGCAAACTCAAATTATAGCCGATGGTAGAGTTTACCTTGGCTTTTGTAGTAATGATTATCTAGGTCTTGCCAGCCACCCCGATATTATCGCATCGCTGCAAGATTGTGCTGCCAAAGTGGGCGTGGGTAGTACTGCCTCGCACCTAGTCTGTGGTCACAGCCCATATCATCATAAACTTGAACTTGAGCTTGCGGTCCATACCGGTCGCGAGCGCGCTTTATTATTTTCTACTTGTTATATGGCAAATTTAGGTGTGGTTGCCGCACTTGCTGGCCGTGGTGATACCGTATTTGAAGATCGCCTCAATCATGCATCTCTTATCGATGCCGGCTTATTAAGTCGCGCCGCGCTTAAACGTTTTCGTCATAACGATTGTGACCATCTTGCCGAGCTATTGCGGAGCGCTTCTGGGCGTAAATTAGTGGTGGTAGATGGCGTATTTAGTATGGATGGCGATATTGCTCCATTGCCCGACATAGCCGTATTATGCAAAGAGCACGATGCTATTTTAATGGTCGATGATGCCCATGGTTTTGGTGTGCTAGGTAAGCACGGGGGAGGGTGTGCAGAGCACTTTAGCCTGTCGCCCACCGAAGTGCCTATTTTAGTCGGTGCTTTGGGTAAAGCCTTTGGTACTTTTGGTGCCTTTGTTGCGGGTTCTAATGCACTAATCGAGACATTAATACAGTTTGCTAGGCCTTATATTTATACGACGGCTATGCCGCCTGCGCTGGCTGCTGCAACATCGACTAGCCTAAAGCTGCTCAAAGAAGAATGTTGGCGCAGAGATAATTTACAGCAGCGTATTACACAATTTAGAGCGGGTGCTAAGCGCCTAGGTTTATCGACGGCTGACTCAAATACGCCTATTCAGCCGGTATTGTTGGGTGATGATGCGCTTGTATTGGAGGTGGCGGCACAATTAAAGAACAACCATATTCTTGTGGGGGCGATTCGCCCGCCAACAGTGCCTGAAGGTACTGCTCGCCTTCGCATTACCTTTTCTGCCGCGCATAGTGAGAAAAATGTTGAGCAATTATTACAGGCCTTAGATCAGGCTATTCCTGCATCGGCTAGAATTAAATCAAGAGTGCCGTCAGCAGCCCCGTCAATAGCAGCAAGAACCAATACCGCTGCAACGCATGATTAGCTCTACTTTTATCCCCTTTGGCTCACGTTGCTATATGGCTGATGCTTGTGCGGATTTTGATGAGTCTAGCCAAGTCAAAATGCATACTCCCATTGTGTTAATACATGGTTGGGGATGTAGTGGGGGTGTTTGGGAATCGTTAATTCCGTATTTAAATAAATACGCCGACATCATAACTTTAGATATCTTTTATGGCTACAAAAATACCGACGATTGCTGTGAGGCTATCGCCAAGCATCTTCCAGAGCATTGTATTTTATGTGGTTGGTCTTTGGGCGGTATGATGGCTACTCGGCTAGCCGGTTTGTACCCATTAAAAATAAAAGCGCTGATAACGCTAGCCACCAATGTCAGTTTTGTTGCCAATATGCAGTGGCCCGATGCAATGGAGGCCGATGTGTTCGCTGCATTTTGTACGTCGTTTGCCCTTGCGCCCAAAAAAACATTGCTGCGTTTTTTACTTTTGCAAGTTAAAGGCGATGTTGCTTCAAAAAAACAATTAGCGTATTTAAAAAAACATTCTACAAATGATGTGGGTTTGTTAGCAGGCTTGGAATATTTGTCAGTGATGAACAATACAAAAATATTGTCTGAGGATGTTGTTTGTCCTGCGCTACTCGTCTTTGGCGAACAAGACACCTTGGTACCATTGCCTGCAGCTAATAAAATAAAAAAAATGATCAGTAAACATCAAGAGGTTGTTACTGTTTGTGGTAAAGGCCATGTGTTGCCTTTTATAGATGATGTTGATTTAAAAAACATGGATTCAAATGACATGGAGCTAAATGGTTCAGCGATGAAAAAAAATAATGACTTGGTGTTAATTCTTAATAATTTTTTAGAGAATCAAGCCCCCGTCTTTTATAAAAATATTGTTAATGAGCGATGAATGCTTTGGATAAAGTAAAAATAGCGCGCTCTTTTAGTCGCGCTGCCAGTAGTTATGACTCTGCTGCATATTTTCAACGCGATATGGGTCTAGACCTTTTATCGATGTTGCCTAAGACGTTAAATGAAGGCGGAAATTATTGTTGCTTAGACCTTGGTTGCGGGACAGGTTATTTTCATCAGCATTTAATATCTCAATATAAAGACATCAACTATATCGGTGTCGATATAGCCGAGGGCATGCTAAATTTTTTTCAACAGACGCTCAATGATAATTTTTCTAATGTTGATGTCAATGCCGACTTAAGTGATGATGCAAGTAATAACCGTCTCCTTAATGATTTTTTGATCTGTGCTGATGCTGAAAATTTATCGATGAAGAATGAGACGGTCGATATTGTTTTTTCAAATATGGCTGTGCAGTGGAGCGAAAATTTACCTGTGCTTTTTACAGAGCTTAATCGAATTCTAAAGCCCGGTGGTATTATTGGTTTAACAACGCTTGGTCCACAAACATTGATAGAGTTAAAACAATCGTGGGAGAAGGTTGATAAGCACGTTCATGTGAATCATTTTTTTCCGCTCGAACGATGGGCTGATGCTATTCATCAAAGTGGTCTAAAAATAGAGGTTCAGCGTGTTTTGCACCCAAAGTTACAGTTTGATTCTGTCAGGCAGTTACTAAAAGAATTAAAGCTAATTGGCGCCCACAATGTCAATAAAGGACAGCCGCAAGGCCTGTTTGGTAAAAAATATTTAAATGCCATGTATTCGGCCTACGAAGCCTTCAACATTAATGGGTTTTTTCCTGCAAGCTATGAAGTGTATTTTTTTGTTATCAAAAAAGATGAATGAGTTAAGGTGTTGATATAAAAAATATTATCTGAAGAAAATTTCACTATGAAACTATTTATTTTATGAAGTTATGGGGTATATGAAAAAAGTTTTTATTGCGGGGACAGATACCGATGTCGGTAAGACCTTGGTTAGCGTTGCTTTGTTGACGCTTGCGCGAGAACAAAGCTTAACAACGGCGGCGATTAAGCCCATAGCGGCTGGCTGTAAAAAATCAGCTGCGGGTTTACGCAATGATGATGCTCTTGCCTTGCAGTCGATAATAACTGCACCTCTTTTATACGACGAAATTAACCCGATTGCACTTGAGCCTGCTGTTGCGCCACACATTGCTGCGAAGCATATTCATTGTGAAATTACAGCAAAGTATTTAGCCGATAAATGCGATCTGATTTTTCAAAAAAACAATGACTTTACTCTGGTGGAGGGTGCCGGTGGTTGGAGTGTGCCGTTAAATGATAGTGAGACTTTGGCTGATTTAGCCAAGTTGTTAAAAATCCCTGTTGTTTTGGTGGTGGGTTTAAAGCTCGGTTGTATTAATCACGCATTGCTCACATTTGATGCAATAAAAAATGACGGTTTGATGGTAGGTGGCTGGGTCGCTAATCAGGTCGACAAAAATATGGCGTCTGTTGATGAGAATATTGAAACATTAACGCAGCGTCTGCCCTGCCCGTTTTTGGGTCATATACCTTTCTTGTATAGTCCTAGCGCTGTTAATGCCTCTAAGTATTTAGATATAAATAAATTGTTAGTTTAATTTATTTTTTGTACAAAAATAATCTTAAAGGTTTTATTTTAGCCGCAGCTATTATTTTGTTGCTGCTGTATTATTGAACCGGTAAATATATCGCATATAAAATGTTTTGCTGAAGTGCTCCTTAGTTTAGTGTTGCTAAGTCGTTAATAAATAGCAAATGAAATAGGTGTTGCTAGGTGTTAATTGAAAGTACTGATACATATTAACAGGTGAATAGATGATTAATATAAATCCAAATACCAATACAGGAAGTGCTTTGCAGCAAGGTCTTAACGGCTTGCAAAACAGTACTCGTGCAACGGTTGAAGCGGCTAATGAACTAGTGAGTGCCGGTACCTTGCAGCGCACCACAAGTGTAGTTACTGATATTGTCGAGCCAGTTATCGAAATTAATCGTCAGCAGCAATTATTTGATGCTTCAGCCAAGGTTGTGCAGGCAGCGGATCAAAATATAGGTACGCTGTTTGATGCTTTAGCGTAATTTAGGCGGCAGCGATGAATGTCTCATCTTCTTCTCAATATAACTTTTCAAATGTTGCTAATCTTAGTAGTGCTGGCTCGACCTCTCAGCTGCGTGTTGGTCAAACTCAAATCGAAAACCGTGGTTCGGTTATTCAGCCAGTTGATGAGTCAGCTGCCATTGCGGTAATCAATAATAACCGCTCCCAAATTGTTTTTACTGATAATAATCAAAACACCTCAAATAAACAGAGCTCACCTGTCGATAATGAGATTAGCCAACAGGCCCAAGATAAAAGTCAGCAAGCGGTACAATCAGAAGAGTTATTCCGTCTTCAGGTTCAAGACCTCGCAGCACGCGATCGTGAGGTGCGTAATCATGAGCGCGCTCATGCCGCGGTTGGTGGTCTCTATGCCGGTTCCCCAACGTATACTTTTGAGCGTGGTCCCGACGGCATTAACTACGCCGTGGGTGGTGAGGTCTCTATCAGTTTGGGTGCTATTTCTGGCGACCCAGAAGCGACAATTCAAAAAGCGCAAGTTGTTAGGCGCGCTGCACTGGCGCCATCAGAGCCATCTGCCCAAGATCGTAGTGTTGCTGCACAAGCTGTGCAGATTGAATCTCAGGCAAGAGTTGAATTACGAAATATAGAAACCCAAGAGCGTATCGTTGAGCGCGAGTCCGCTGAGGCGAGAATAGAAAATCGTCAAGTATCTAATGTTAATGATGCAAGTACACCCTCTAACCTCTCTATTAATAACCGGCAAGACATTACTGCCGAAAATACCGATAGCCGCGTTCAGCGTCTATCCGATGAATTAAATCTTCGTATTAGTCGAGCAGATCCATTCGGTGTATCTGAGCCTGGTCAGGTCTTCAGTCAATTTATTTGATATA
>CAXMPB010000288.1:0-15114 GCA_964195035.1 Cellvibrionaceae bacterium
GGGATGATGATGATCGCCTATTTAGCGAATATGTTTTATTCCCGTATTCAACACTATGTGTTTTGGCATCAATCTTTGTGGATTTTTACACTGATTGCTGTATTTGGCTTTTACTCAAATTGGGTAATAGGACTTGTTAGTGGTCGTGATGGCAGTCTCTTGTTTTTAATTGCGGCATCTACTAGCGCACTTCTATGGCCAATACTTGTCATAATGATGAAAAGCATCCAAATGCGCTTTAGGCTAACCAAAACGATCTATAATAGTTACTAATACAAGTAGTCATTGTTGAGATATATTAGTTAGTGTTTTTTTCATCATAAAAAAAATCCCTAAATACTTTGATAAGCATTGAGTTTGTCCAAATTATTCATTGTGATTATATTCTTATCACAGGATTATAATATTATGATCACGTTAAATGATGTTGTTAAGTAATGAACGATCAAAAACGCAAACCGGTAAGATCCGTATTTAAATATTGCTGGTATGGCTTAGCAGTCTTTATCATTCTTATTGCTATTATTATTCAATCCGCTCGATGGATGACACCATCGATAAATCAAATCAAAGGTTCTATTGAAACTTTTGCAAGTCTCCAACTGAATTCTGAAGTGACTATTGGTCAGGTTTCAGCAAAATGGGTAGGACTTAGGCCAAAAATATCGATTCAAGATTTATCCATTCAGTATCAATCCTCATTTCTACAAAATCAATCATCTAACCGCAATAAAAATTTCTTAAAGTTAAAACTTGTCAGTTTAGAATTACACATTCTTAAAAGCCTATTTTATTGGACCCCTGTATGGCGTGATGTGAAAGCCAGTGGCATTTCAGCTCAGCTATTACAGGGGAGTGATGGTGGTTGGTCTCTAGGCGGATCTGTCGTTAAAAATAATAGACAAGAGAGGAGCTGGCGATATCGTAGACCCAGTTCATTATTTTTAACGGCTCAAAACGTAACGCTTAACGATGCAGAACTTACGCTAGTGTTTAGCGATAAGCGAGAGTTAATAAGCAATGTGCCAGCTATCACGATTAAAAATAATGGTTATTTTCATCGCCTCGAAGCTAAAGCCTCCATTGCCAATGAGTCATCCTTTAATTTAATTATTGAGGGTGTTGGTGACCCATCTGTACCCGATAAATTTTTTGCTAAAGCTTATTTGAAACTCGAAAATTTTGCTGAAGAACGGTTAGTGGAATGGTTTAGTCATTTAACAAGTTTTGATATAGAGCAACAATGGGTCCATTCTTCGAGTGCGAATCTAGAACTATGGTTTGATTTTTCATCAACGAATCGTTTCATCATGAATGGTCATGTCGATTTAAAGGGTGTTGATTCTGTTATCGATGCAATGCAAGCCCAGGATGACAGTGAAAATGGTAATGAGTGGAGTGCAGATATTGTTGGTGGATACAGTCCGGTAATAGGTCTAAGTGTTGGTTTGCGCAACATCTACATTGGTGAGTCATTCTCTGTGCCACCCTTTTTGGTAAGTTTTAAAGATAATGATAAAGTTAATATCGGTTTTGAATCGCTAGATTTAGCGAGCTTAAAAGAATGGGTAGTTGGCAGGCTTTTTCGCCTGCCATTTTTTAACACCGATGAGTTTTCGACACTAAAAATTAAAGAGTTACTGACATCGTTAAATCCACAAGGTGCCGTCAATGATTTGTATGTGAGTGTTGATATAAATGAGCCGATAAAAACAAAGTTATTCGCCAAACTCGATCAGGTAACTACGGGTGTATGGAGAAATGTTCCCGCTTTTGGGCAGGTTAGTGGCTATGTTGAAAGTGATATGGCCAATGGGTTTATAGTGATAGATGCAAAACAGTTTTCGCTTTTTCCCGCTAAGACATATGACGAGCCAATCGTAGCTAATGTTGCAACGGGTACGGTCGGCTGGGCAATTAAAAGTCGTGAGAAAAGAGTAACCATTTTTGGTCACGATTTGTCACTAATTGGTGCATATGGTGATGCAAAAGGTCATTTTTTATTAGAGTCTAGTTGGGGCAGCACGAATAAAAAAAATCAATTGATACTTCAGTTAGGCTTAAAAAATTCAAAAGCACGCTTTCATACAAAGCTAATTCCTAGAACGTTACCAAAAAATTTACTGTCGTGGATGGATCTTGCAATTAAAGACGGCGAATTAGTCAATGCCGGTGTTTTTTACAGGGGTGGCTTTGCTAAAAAATCACCACGTAGCATACAAGTTTTTGTTGATATTGAGCGCGGCCGATTAAAATTTAATACCGCATGGCCTGAGGTTAACCAGCTAAACACTAATTTATTGATCGATAATAACCGCCTGTTTGCTGTAGTTAACAATGCGAGTGCTTACACAGACGATAAATTTAATGGAGAAGTGAGTTGGAATACTGATTCAGACAATCTATTAAATGTTGAGGTTGCGGGGCTTGCTCCTGCTGATTCAGCACTACAATATATTCGGGAGTCGATCCTTAAAGAAAAAGTGGGTGATACTATTGATCAAGTGTCAGCCAAAGGTAATGTTGCCGTCAGGGTCGCATTAGATATTCCATTGGGTAAATCTTCAACTAATACTGAATCAGTGTCTATATTGCCAAAACAAAAAGTAGACGTAACTTTTAAGAATGTTGCTTTATCATTTGACGAGCAAAATCTATCTTTTAACACTGTTGGCGGGGCTTTAAACTATTCGAATGTGGGAGGTTTTTCATCAAAAAAATTACAGGCTGATTTTTTTGGGAAGCCACTTTTTATTGATGTATATGAAGATCCTAAAGTACCTAATGCACTAATGATTTCTGGTAAAGGTAACGTTGATATTAGTTCGATGAATGAGTGGTTGAGCCAGCCAATTTTAAATTATTTAAAAGGTGATTTAGACTATAAGGCAGATATTTATATACCATTAAATATACAGGCAACCACTAAGCCTTTGTTGTCAATTGCTTCTGAATTGGTGGGCGTGTCTAGTGATTTACCAAAGCCATTTAAAAAATCAGCAGAAGACAAGCTTCGTCTTGATTTCAAACTTCCTTTTACAAAGGATAAATTGATTTATGAATTAAACGTGGGCTCTTATTTTTCTACTAAGTTTACTTTTGGTGATCAGGCAGTAAAAGATAAAAAATTCTCTGCGTTCTTTAGTGTTAGCGATACAGTGGTTTCTGATAATATAAAATTACCTAAGTCAGGGGTTAGAGTGCTTGGAGTGTTTACAGATTTTTCTGTCGATGAATGGCTACCTGTATTTGAGTCTATTCCAACTGCTGAGGGTCTTAAAAATAGTAACAAAAATAATAAATCTATCATTGATACTAGTTTGTTTGTTTCGATAAATAATCTACGAATTAAAGATCAGGTATTTAAGGATATTATTTTTTCTGGAGAACGTGAGGTAAATGGATGGCGAGTTATTGCTGATAATGTTGATTTGTTAGGTAGCCTAACAATCGATGATGATAGTAAAAAGCCTTTGCGGATGGAGTTTGATTACCTACATTGGCCGCCCAATTATAGCAAGACAGCAAAAGCTACAAATAAGGCTAATAGCAATGGTGACCCACTTGAAGGTGTCGACCCCTCGTTATTTCCAGCAATGACCGTTAAAGTTAACCGATTAAAGGTGCTTGGTAATTCTTTAGGTGCTTGGTCTTTTGATGTGTTGCCTGATAAGCAGGGTGTCGATTTCCGTAATATTTATGGCGAAGTGTCAGGGTTTACATTGACGGCAGCAACAGGTGAAGACGGAGCTTTTTTGCGGTGGAAAACGCTCGATGGTAAAAAATCATTTTCTACCTCTGTTAATGGTTGGGTCATAGGTGAAAACCCTAAGGCCTTGTTTGAGCAATGGGATTTGCCAGTCGTTTTAGAAGCTCAAAAAACTAAGATCGATTTTAATTTATCGTGGCCAGGTTCGCCATTGGCAATGCAACTTGAGACCTTAACAGGCATTATGACTCAGCGTTACGAGGATGGTGTGTTTAGTCAAGATAGTATCGATGGTTCTAGTGGCTTATTGCGTGTATTTGGCTTGTTGAATTTCAATTCTTGGGCTCGTCGTGTACGACTAGATTTCTCTGATATTTATCAAAAAGGCTTTACCTTTGATGAGCTTGGCGGTGAGTTATCCTTTAACAAAGGTTTGATGACATTAACTAAACCAGTAAAGATGAAAGGGCCTTCAAGTGAAATGGAATTGTCAGGTGTTATTGATTACCCTAAGCAGACGGTAGATGCAAAACTTGAGGCATCCCTACCTTTAGCGGGTAACTTAACATTGATAGCTGCTTTAACCGCTGGCCTTCCTGTCGCAGCAGGGGTGTATGTTGCCAGTAAAATATTTAATAAACAGATCAAGCTAGTATCAACTATCAGGTACACGATTAGTGGAGATCTCAATAATCCAAGTGTTAATGTTGAGAAGGCAAAAGCAGCTTCTGAGGCCGATTCTATAATTTTTTCAAATGATAATGATAACAATTAATTTTTCAATCGTCGATGAGTGTTTTTTGAACTGCCTTGAACAATCGTTGTTGATATTTTTTTGATGGTTTCTGTTCATTATTGATTTCTTTTTTAGCATGTCGAATTAATTGACCCAGTAATTGTATGTCTGCATTTGGGTAAAGTATTATCAATTCAGACAACTCTTCGCGACCATTATCAATCAGTTTGGCGCACCATTGCTGAGTAGGACTAATAGATTGATGGCTTTTTCTGTTATCTAATTTTTGTTCAGCTAATGCTTCTTTTATTTCATCTAAGTTTTCTGCGCGTATGATTCTTGCAATACGCTGTACCTGTCGGCGTCGGCTATTACCCGAGGGTAATTTTCTTCCTAATTCTATTTCTCGTATCAGTATTTCACTTAGCGGAAGTTTCGCGACTTTTTTAGGTATAGTTTTTATGAGCTCATCTGCAAGATCTTGTAGCTCAAACATCGCTTTTTTAATCGATGTTTTACTGATGACTATTTCTTCAGCTTGTTCATTGTCGTTTGCTGAGGATTTTTTTTGATCGATCATTTTTTATTCCAAGTTCATTTATAATGTAATTATTTAATGAAAACTGTTGAAGCGTTTGTGAGTACAAATAAAGAGGCCTTAGCGATAAAAAAGTGTCGCAAGACCTAAGAATGACATAAAGCCTACGACGTCTGTTATCGTCGTTAGTGCGACACCGCCCGCTAATGCAGGATCGATACCCATCCGCTTTAATAATGAAGGTAGTAATGTGCCGCCAATAGCAGCCACTAATAAATTAATAATGATAGCAATGGCGATGATGATCGCAATTTTAATATCATTAAACCACCAGGCCGTTAATAAGCCTAGAGTGACAGCCCATAGCACACCATTAATAAAGCCAGATATTATCTCTCTAAATAACAACCAATTTCTATTTGTCGCCCCTATTTTACCAAGCGCCATGCCACGCACTACTACGGTTAATGTTTGACTGCCAGCAACACCACCCATGCTGGCCACAATCGGCATCAATACTGCTAGTGCCACGACTTTCTCGATTGTGTCTTGAAAAATATTAATAACCGATGAAGCTAAAATAGCGGTGAGTAAATTAACGCCTAGCCAAATAGCACGTCGCGGGGTGGTTTTCATTGCGGGAGCAAAGGTATCCTCGTCTTCCCCAAGACCTGATAAGCCCATCAAAGAATGCTCTGCATCCTCAATAATAACATCGACGACATCATCGATAGTGATACGTCCAACGACTTGTCCTTGAGCATTAACAACGGGGGCTAAGATCCAGTTATTTTGCTCAAATAGCTGAGCAACTTTACCGTCATCCATGTCCACAGGAATAGCCTCTACATCTGTACGCATAATTTCGCGCACACTAATATTGGGGTCAGATGTTAAAAGCTTGCTCATTGATAATGTACCTAAGTACACATTTTCGCTATTAACAACAATAAGCTGATCCGTAGACGGAGGGATTTCTTCATGTCGACGCAAGTAACGCAGCACTACGTCTAATGTAAAGCGTGGACGAATAGTAATAACATCCGTATCCATTAAGCCGCCAGCAGTATCTTCCTCATAGGAAAGAACAGTTTCTAGCCGCGCTCTATCTTGAGCGCTCATAACCGCTAGAGCCTGCTGCATGACTTGATCGGGGAGATGCTGCAAAATATCAGCCGCATCATCGACATCAAGCTCTTCTATTAGCTCTGCAACTTGGTGGCTATCCATGGTTTCGACAAATTGAGCAGCAACCTCTTCGGGGAGCTCTTGAATAATGTCAGCATGGGATTCTTTATCGATAATCTCCCAGAGAAAGAGTCGGTTTTTTGGTGGCGATGAATTTATGAGGTTGGCAATTTCTACAGGTGTCAAGCCGCTGAGCATACGTTTGGCAATACGTAATTCACCGTTATTCTCTTGAATTTCAGATAGTTTAGAAAGATTTATCTGATTTTTATCGAGCTCTTCGTTAACTCCTGCCTGCATACAACACTCTTTTGTTAAATATATTTAAAGTATTTTTTTCTTTTTAGTCTTCTTCACCAAAATAATTGTTAATTAATGCACAGATTTTTTCCAGTGCGATACCCTCATCTGGCCCCGAACATTCAATAGCAATGGGCGCATCCTTGGCCGCTGCTAATAGCATTAAGGCCATTACACTTTTCCCGTCAACACTGTTATTATTTGCCGTTACTTCAATATTACAGCGAAATGTATTGGCGATTGTTGCCATTTTTGCTGCTGCACGAGCATGTAAGCCTAGCTTATTAATAATAACGAGTTGCTTTGCGATCATAAATTTAGTTCGCGATGACTAAGCTGAACATCATCAAGTGTTTTGTTGAAGTGTTCAGTGAGTATATTACAGAGATAAACCGAGCGATGCTGGCCACCAGTGCAGCCAATACAAATAGTCATATAGCTTCTATTATTTGCATCATAAGAGGGTAACCATCGCTCTAAAAATTGACGAATATCATTATACATGTCGCATACCTCTGGTTCTTTTTCTAAATATTTTATAACGCCTTCGTCATTGCCCGTTAGCGCTCTTAAGCTTGTGTCCCAGTGTGGGTTGGGTAAGCATCTGACATCAAAGACTAGGTCGGCATCTCTTGGTAGGCCGTACTTGAATCCAAATGATTGAAATAAAATACTTGTGCTGGAGTTGTAAAACGCAAATATATTCCGTTTGACGAGATCGCGCAAATCATGGAAACCCATATCGCTAGTATCAATATTGATATCAGCGATATCAATAATAGGTTTAAGGAGTACTTTTTCTTTTGTAATTGCCGCTTGTAGATTTGTATCTGGATTACTGAGGGGATGGCGTCTGCGTGTTTCACTAAAACGTCTTAGGAGAACGTTATCATCGGCATCGAGAAACATAACGCGATAATTAAGTGCTGCGACATCGGTGTTTTGAATTAATAGGGGTAGGCTTGCAATATCATCTTCAGAATTGCGGGCATCAATACTAACGGCATATTGTTTTTCATCGTCTTCGTTAATGCGTTCGACTAAATTAGGTAGTAGGCTCGCAGGTAAATTATCTATACAAATAAAGCCCATATCCTCTAACACATGCAGAGCTGTACTTTTTCCTGAGCCGGAGCTACCACTGATGATAATTAGGCGCATAGCTCTTTTCTCCAATATTTAAGTAATAATAAGTTTTATATCATAATTTGTTAGCAAGTCATGCGCTAAAAAGTACCAACTACTCCAATGTAGTATGGTTGTACACTATCAGCCTGTGACAATATTATATAACTCTTGGCTGTCTTTTGATTCACGAATTCTTTGTAGGCATTCTTTATCAGATAATGTCTCAGCAAGTGTCGCCAATGTTTTTAAATGATCTTTATGGCCGTCTTCCGGTACCACCAGCACAAAAATAATATCGACAGGTTCGTTATCGATCGCAGAAAAATCTATGGGTGTCGCGAGAGTAACTAATACGCCAACGGTCTGAGTGCATGCAGCGATTCGGCAGTGAGGTATTGCGATACCTTTTCCCAAACCAGTTGACCCTAGGCGTTCTCTTGCTATCAGAGCGCTAAATACATTGCTGGGATCAAGGTTCGTATTGTGATCGCATAAGTGTGATGCAATCGTTTCAAGAAGACGTTTTTTACTCGCACATTGATGCTGGAAAAGCACGCAATCGGGGGATAGCAATGATTTTATATTCATAAAATATTAAGGTCGGATAGGAATCAATAAAAATATCTTGTTGTTTTTTAATAAAACCTGCTTTTAACTAAAGCGGGTTAACAAGATGGACTGTAAGTACACTTTACTTTATTTGCGCGGCCTTAACATCTGCCAGCGACTTTAATTCATGTCTAGTTCTAGCCCTTCAGTTTGTGTTTGGGCATCATTACTTACTCTAGATCAATTGTTTACGCTCATTTGAGGGGGGGATATTCATCGCCTCCCTATATTTAGCAATGGTTCTACGGGCGACTTGAATGCCTTGGTCGGCTAGTAGGGCCGTAATTTTACTATCGCTTAACGGTTTTCGCGTATTTTCTGCTGCAATGAACTTTTTGATAATGGCTCTAATCGCCGTAGATGAGCATTCACCCCCACTATCGGTACTTACATGGCTAGAAAAAAAGTATTTGAGCTCGAATATACCTTGCGGGGTATGCATGTACTTACTAGTGGTCACACGAGATATAGTCGATTCATGCATCTCTACAACTTCAGCGATATCATGAAGAACTAGAGGCTTCATTGCCTCTTCGCCAAAATCGAGAAATCCTTGCTGTTTATCGACAATAGCACTGCCGACTTTCAATAAGGTTTCATTACGACTTTGTAGGCTTTTTAAAAACCAGCGTGCTTCTTGTAAATTATTCTTAAGGTAGGTGTTATCACTACTATTATCTGCTCGTTTGACCATTGAGGCGTAGTCAGAATTGATACGTAGTTTAGGCGCAATATCTGGGTTTAGTTCAACTACCCAACGATTCTCACGTTTGTTAACAAAAACATCCGGCACGATGTATTCCGTTGTATCAACCTCAAGATCATCGCCCGGACGAGGGTTCATTGTTTGGATGAGTTGAATGGCATCGCGCAGATCTGGTTCGCTCACCTTTAATTTACGCATTAAAGTTTTATAGTCTTTGCTGCCCAATAAAAGGATATATTCTTTAACGATAGATTTTGCGGTTGCTAAATGTGGGGTATCGATGGATAGCTGATTTAATTGAATATATAAACAATCACCTAAATCCTGTGCAGCAACGCCTGGTGGGTCAAACTGCTGTATACGATGCAGTACTGCTTCGATCTCATCGAGTTCGAGCTCGTCGATTTGATCAACTAATCCGTCGTATATTTCTTCGATAGGCGAGGATAACAATCCACTGGGTTCAATATCATCGATAATCGTCATAGCGATAAGACGATCTTGATTAGAAAATGGTGTTAGGTTGAGTTGCCACAGAAGATGATCTTGCAGACTTTCAGTATTGCCTCGACGGCTTTCAAAACTATTCTCATCATTCTCATTGCTAGCTGGGCCAATTGGCGCGGTGCTTTGGTAGACATCGTCCCAGCTAGTATCTACAGGTAGATCTTCGGGTATTTCTTGACTCAACTGATCGGTAGCTACCACATCGTCTGCTTGGGAGCTCGACTGACCTGATAAATCATTATTATCGTTTATGGATGAACTTTGAGATTCGTTTGAATGGGTGTCGCTACTATTTATTGTGTCAGAATTGAGCGAGGCGCTATCACTTTGGCTATTTTCAAAGACTGCCGGCTCTTCTATTGTATGACCATTTTTATCGGTAGTTTCATCACCAACTTCAAGCATTGGGTTAGAGTCGAGGGCTTCTTGAATTTCATTTTGTAAATCAAGGGTTGAGAGTTGCAGTAACCGAATCGCTTGCTGCAATTGTGGAGTCATAGTCAGACTTTGACCCATTCTCAGTTGTAGTGATTGCTTCATTAAACTCTACTTTGCCTAGCTACTGATGAAGGTTAATTTTAGTCATGAGTGGCTATGGGTGCAAGACAAATAAAGCAAAATTTATGCCTAAAAAGCCTAAGGCATCGACTTTGGTAGTGCTTCGCTTCAGGTTTTCACTTGTTATGATGAATTACGATGCAGATTATCTAGTAAAGAAGAGTGAGTTGGGCTAGTTTCAATGGAAAGAGAGGGTTTTTATTAAAGTGTAAATTGTTGTCCAAGATAGACATCTCGAACAACTTGATTGCTCAAAATTGTCTCGGAGTCGCCTTGAGCAATAATATGACCTTCGCTTACGATATAAGCGACTTCACAGATTGTGAGCGTCTCGCGTACATTGTGATCGGTAATAAGAACGCCAATTCCCCTGTTTTTTAGATGTGTAATGATCTGCTTGATATCATTAACAGAGATTGGATCAACACCTGCAAAGGGTTCATCTAATAGAATGAACATAGGTTCTGTTGCGAGTGCTCGCGCAATTTCAACACGTCTGCGCTCACCACCCGATAAAGACATCCCGAGGGAGTCGCGAATATGGGTGATATGAAATTCTTCTAAGAGAGATTCTAATTTTTCGAGACGTTGCTTGCGCGATAGTTTTTTTCTTGTCTCTAAAATAGCTAAAATATTATTGGCGACGGTAAGTTTACGAAAAACAGAGGCTTCTTGAGGCAAGTACCCGATACCGGCTCTTGCTCTACCGTGAATAGGTAGCGCGGTGATGTCTCGCGCATCGATGGCTACACTGCCATTATCGGCATTAACGAGACCAGCAATCATGTAAAAACAAGTCGTTTTGCCAGCACCATTAGGTCCAAGCAAGCCAACAATTTGACCGCTGGCAACGGATATTGAAACATCAATGACAACGGGTCTTTTATTGTAGCTTTTAGCAAGGTGGCTGGCAGTTAATGTTGGCATGTATTTATTGATTGCCTGTTTTTTTGTTTTTAATGGCTTGGGTGTCAATGACATCGGTGTCAGTTTTAACCGGCGCAGTCTTAGCGGGTAACATCACAACTTTTACACCACCTTCAGCCTTTGCGTTTGCACCATTGATATCATAATTAATGACTTTACCCGTCAGGGTCGAACCATCTTGGTCGAGTGATGCATTTTCGGTCAGCGTGATTTTTTTATCGATGATAAAATAGTCAATAGTATCAGCTTTTGCGATAACATCTTTTTCGCCGAGATTAGGTTTTTGCTTAAAGCTTGCGGGTGTTCCGATCGCCACCATTTTTGTAACCTGCTGCTCCAGGATGAAAATCGTTACTTTGTCAGCTAATATATTTAATGATCCTTGGGTAATCGAGACGTTACCTTCATAGATGGTCAGGCCTAATTTATCATCTTTCATCGCTGTATCTGCAATGATTGAAATAGGCTGGTTACTGTCATCGGGTAATGCCGTGACTAAAACACTAGACACTAACAGCAGGCTAGCTAATAACAGCTTAATCAATGACAACATAGTTAATGACAAGGCAGAATTCTTTTTGAAATGATTCATTATCAATTAATACTCTTTTGATCTCTTAATCGTATTTTAGAGGTTTGTCGTTATCAATATCAGCGAGAGGAGTAGCGACTAACTACTTTAGAAAGTAGTTCAATGCGTTGCTCATCAAAAAATATTCTCATTCCCGTCGCATTAATTGTACCTCTTGCATCGGTGATAATAACAGGTTTGTCCGTTTGCGCGTAACGACGGCTCGGCTCTAAATAAAGAATCGATGTTTGAAGTTCGCTAGGCTCACCATTTTCAAGGATTTGTTTAACGACGACATTACCAATGAGCGTGAGTTTATCATTACTATCAAAGCCCTCTGCAATATCGGCAGAAACAGTTGAGGTGATGATTACAGACCCGATAATAGGTTTGTTATGAGATTTTCGCTTATTATCGGTGCTGTCATCATAAATAGTGAGATAAGGTTGGTCGATAATTAAGTCGGGTGTCGAGATGTGATCAACTTCAAACTGACGAATTTTTTCGGCATTCAAGGTGTAGCTTAATAAACCTTGTTGATTGTATTGTTGTGTTTGTGTGTTGTTGAGATAGCTAATAGGATAGCTAGCAATGGTTGGCTTTTCGTCAAGTATACTGTTGATTTTTTCTTGAATGTTTTTAGAAGACGTTAACCACAGTGCTAATGATGCCGTCACCAAGAAAAAAATAGTCAGCATTAATTTTTTAGAGCTAGTCATTATTTAAATGATTCTTTATTAAAGTAATATTGTATAAATAGTGTTTACACATAAGGCTTAATTGATTCATCAAATGTACCTTGCGCTAACATAATTAAATCGCAGGCTTCTCGGACAGCGCCTTCACCACCTTTAAAGTCGCTTATCCAATGAGCGTGTTCTTTGACTAACCAGTGCGCATTATCAACACTTATGCCAAGTCCTAAACATTTAATTAAGGGTAAGTCAGGATGATCATCGCCCATATGAGCAATTTCTGCTAATTCAAAGAGGTGCTCTTGCCTAATTTCTTGTAGTGCGGCTAATTTATCTTCGCGGCCTTGTATTAGTATCGTAATTCCAAGCGAGGCGGCTCTTTTCTCGACGATATGACTTGTTCTACCTGTAATAATGGCAACTTTAACGCCACTATTTTGTAACATTTTAATGCCGTGGCCATCGAGTGAATTAAATGCTTTTATTTCTTCACCGGAATTCGTAAAAAAAAGTTGACCATTACTGAGTACACCATCGACATCAAGTATTAATAATTTAATTTTACGAGCACGATCTATAATGGAATCGTTTATTTCTGATAGTTTCATAGTGCTTAATGTTTTTTAGTTGATTTAAGTGTTGTGAGTCAATTGAGCGACAAGTATCTTTAATAGTCGGGATGCAATAGTCAAGATGTAAAATTCGACAAACAAAAGCTTATGACTATTTTATAAAATGCCTGCACGCAAAATGTCGTGCATATGTATGACGCCCACAGGCTGTTGTTTCTCATTGGCAACAATTAACGCTGTAATCGATTGTCGTTCCATTAAACCTAAAGCTTCGGCGGCCAGCATGTTTGGGTTAATAGTTGCTGGGTTTGGTGACATTACATCTTTAATAAGCGCGTGGTTAATATCAATGTTGTTATCGATTGCGCGTCGCAAATCGCCATCGGTAAAAACACCGGTCAATTTATTCTTTGTATTAATAACTGTCGTAATACCAAGGCCTTTCTGGGTCATTTCAATTAATGTCTGTGGTAATAATGTATCCTCGAGCACACTGGGTAGATCTTCATTGCCATGCATAATGTCGCCAACTTTTAATAATAAGCGTCGGCCCAGTGCGCCACCGGGATGAGAAAAAGCAAAGTCCTCTGGTGTAAATCCGCGCGCTTCTAATAACGCAACGGCTAGGGCATCGCCCATCACTAGGGTGGCAGTTGTACTTGACGTTGGTGTTAAATCTAGAGGGCAGGCTTCGCTCTCGACGCTGACATCTAAATTGACATCGGCTTGCTGTGCCAATGGAGAATCGTTTTGGCCTGTCATACTAATAAGAGGTATGTTGAGGCGTTTTATCGTGGGTAAAAGTGTGACGACTTCGGCGGAGCTCCCCGAGTTAGAAATAGCAATAACAACATCGTTAGCGGTGATCATACCAAGGTCTCCGTGGCTTGCCTCGCCGGGGTGTACAAAGAATGAAGGTGATCCTGTGCTTGCGAGTGTAGCGGCTATTTTTTTACCAATATGACCTGACTTTCCCATTCCTGTGACAATAGTACGTCCCCTACATTCAAGAATAAGTCGACAAGCTTTTACAAAATCTTGATTAATTCGATCAGTCAGTGCATTAACAGCCGCCACTTCTAATGCAATAGTACGTCTACCGACCTCAATGAAGGTATCGTCCTTATTTGAGATTGAGCCGTTTTGCTTTGAGGGTGGTGCATGTGTCATGAAGATAGCCGTACGTTAAAATAATAAAATGAAATATGAAGCATACAATAGTAGCAAAGCAATGCCGGCTAGTCGCCCTAATTGGCTACTACCTTTATTTTTTAAGTAACTAAACCACATAGCGCCACCTAAGAATAACGCGATAATACTCATGGCAGCGAAGTCTCTGCTAAATACTTCGGCATCCATTGCAAGAGGTTTGATGATGGGTGCAATACCCATGACTAACAATAGATTAAAGATATTTGAGCCGATAACATTGCCGATAGCAATATCATGATGTCCTTTAAGCGCGCTCATCACCGAGGCTGCGAGTTCTGGCAAGCTGGTGCCAATCGCAACTACCGTAAGTCCAATAATGAGTGGGCTAACACCTAATTCAAGCGCGACGATTTTTGCTCCCCAAACTAATATCTCGGCACTGGCAATGAGTAAGCTGAGACCTACGAAAAACCATAAGATCCCGGCGTTCAGTGATGTTATTTCTGGAAGGTCTTCCTCATCCTCTGGATGTTGTTTTTTAGAATAAGCAATCCATAGAAGTAGTGGAAGTAATAGACTAACAAGAATGATGCCTTCTAATAAAGAGAGCTTGCTATCGAATAGAAACACTCCTGCCAAGGCAAATACACCCAACATAATAAGAAATTCTTGTTTGAGTATATGTGTTTTGATCGGTAGTGGCGCAATAAGGGCGGTTATACCGAGTACTAGACCAATATTGGCAAGGTTGGAGCCAATGGCATTGCCAATGGCCAAATCTCCAGAGTCTTTTAATGAAGAGCTGATCGACACGACGACTTCAGGGGCGGAAGTACCGAAGGCCACAACGGTTAAGCCAATGATTAATTTAGAGATGCCAAAGCGGCTAGCAATGGTTGCGCTTCCATCAACAAATCTATCTGCACTCCAGATGAGACCTATAAAGCCAAGTAGAATGGCTATCCATGGAAGAAGTGTGTCGAGCATAGTGTTCAGTCTCTATTCAGTTATAGTCGTTTAAAATTATAGGTTACTTAAGTTATAGGTACTTAAGATGATCGCTTTGAAACCATACAAACATTTATTGCTAATGAGTTGTCGAACAATAATTGGCATTTAAGCCTCGGGATGCAGATGTTATAGTGTGCGGCTCGAACTGTCAGTAAAAAACACGGGCTTATGAATAATTATTGTTTGAGTGGTTTTTACAGTGTGGTC